>JBEBGP010000348.1:0-11879 GCA_040081045.1 Candidatus Nitrotoga sp. | reverse complement strand
GTATGGCGGCAGCGTCACCCGGGATAGAAAAAATATTGCGATCAACGCGCCCACACCGAAACGTAGCGCGGTCACGTCCCAGCCGGTTAACACACCCTTGCCGCCATAACGCGAAACCAGTATGAAACCTGTCCAGATACATATCGTGAAAAAAACTGCAATCAAGCCGGCGTGAGTTGAATTGGGTTTGTGCATGCGCAGGAAAATTAAATTTTAATCAGGTCTGATTGGTTTTGGGTGTACGTCATCATACGATAATTGTTGGCGGTCTTTTTGAGATAAATCTCTGAACACCGCACAGCCTCAGGTTAAAATGTTGCCATGCTACGCCTCTCCGAAATAAAACTCCCGCTCGACCATACCGAAGAAGTCCTCCGCGCCACAATCCTAAAGCGACTGGGCATTGCAGCGGATGATCTTGTTGGCTACTCCATTTTCCGGCGCGGCTTTGATGCGCGAAAATTATCCGCCATCCAGTTTGTTTATACGCTGGAGGTAACGGTTAAAAATGAAGCTGCGCTGTTGCAGCGCGCGCAATCTACTTCCGACAAAAAATCACCCTCGCATATCACGCTTGCGCCGGATACCTCGTATCGCTTTGTGACCCACGCGCCAAAAAACTTGGCCATGCGTCCCATCGTGATCGGCACGGGACCTTGCGGATTGTTTGCCGGGTTGATTCTGGCGCAAATGGGATTCCGCCCGATTATTTTGGAGCGCGGAAAAAGTGTGCGCGAGCGCACCAAAGATACCTTCGGATTGTGGCGACAAAGCAAGCTCGATCCGGAATCCAACGTGCAGTTTGGCGAAGGCGGCGCAGGCACATTTTCGGATGGCAAGTTGCACAGTCAGATCAAAGACCCGAAGCATTACGGGCGCAAAGTACTCGCAGAATTTGTGCAAGCAGGGGCGCCTCCGGAAATTTTGTATGTGAGCAAGCCACACATCGGCACGTTTAGATTGGTCGGTGTGGTGGAAACCATGCGCGCCACGATTGAATCTTTGGGCGGAGAATTTCGCTTTCAAAGCAAGGTGACCGATATTCTTATCAGAACTGCGCCCGATAAAACCAGACAAATTCGCGGTGTGGTGATGGCCGGCGGCGAACAGATTGCGAGCAATCATGTGATTCTTGCGGTAGGACATAGCGCGCGCGATACATTTGAAATGCTGCATGAGCGCGGTGTATATATGGAGGCAAAGCCTTTTTCCATCGGCTTTCGCATCGAGCATCCGCAATCGCTGATCGACCGCGCGCGCTTCGGCAACAATGCGGGCAACCCGCAACTCGGCGCGGCGGATTACAAGCTGGTGCATCACGCCAGCAATGGCCGCTCGGTGTATAGTTTTTGCATGTGCCCTGGCGGAACGGTGGTAGCGGCAACATCCGAAACGGGGCGTGTAGTCACCAACGGTATGAGCCAATATTCGCGCAACGAACGCAACGCCAACAGCGGCATAGTGGTAGGCATCACGCCCGATGATTATCCTGGCGATGTGCTGGCCGGTATGCATTTTCAACGACACTGGGAATCACGCGCCTATCACCTGGGTGGAGAAAATTATTGTGCGCCCGGACAACTGGTCGGTGATTTTCTAACAGGTAAATCTTCCACAATACTCGGCAGTGTGCTGCCTTCGTATACCCCCGGCGTGCATCTCACCGATCTTTCCACTGCCTTGCCGGATTACGCTATTCACGCCATACGCGAGGCCATTCCCGCGCTCGACAAACAACTCAAAGGCTTTGCCTTGCACGATGCCGTGCTCACAGGCATTGAGTCTCGCACCTCATCCCCTGTTCGCATTAAACGCGCTGCCAATTTCACAAGCATCAACACACCGGGACTGTATCCGGCGGGGGAAGGCGCGGGATACGCGGGCGGCATTCTTTCCGCAGCAGTGGATGGTATTGAGGTAGCTGAAGCTGTGGCGCGCAGTATGATGACAACTCAGTAGAGCATTCCCGGCGGAACAATGTCTGGCAAGAGTGGGTATCCATGCAGGAAATTAAACCCTGCAAGACAGAAATATTGAATTCGTCACTGCTTTGCAATACAATCAGAACGCGGTTTTTCGAGAAGATTAAACGTAGCATCTCGAGAAAGTGGGAGAAAATTATTTGATTTACGGGAGTCGGGCAATGTTTAAAACGTATTTAATTACAATATTTTTATTGGTAAGTAGCATGTCGGTTTCAGCAGCAGATGTCAATGCACCTACCGCGGATACGGGTGCGGTTAGCAGCACCAAAAAGAAAGCACAGGCGACACCCCATCACGATGAAGCGGAACATGACCATTCAAAGCATGCTCACAAAGGTCATGACAAAAATAAAGTTAAGTCCAAATCCAAATCTCAGCATAGTGAAGAAGTGCATGACCATAGCAAACATGACCATAAAGATCATGTCAAAATTCCCATAGTTAAAGCCAAACCCACGGATAAAGAATACCCGATCGGTGTAGTAAAATGGCCAGAATTTAAGGACTGATGATCAGGACAATATGATTGGCACAGATGGGCTATCAAAAGTGATCGCTTACCAAACCTGATTGATATTCATTGATGTCATGATGTTTTGCGCCGATAGCTTCCAAATTGGAGACATACTATGAATCCTTTCAATAACAAAATTACCCGCCCCCTGCAACAATTGGTAGGGGTGTTGCTGGTTAATTTTTTTCTGGTGTCTTGGGGAGGGGTGTATGCCGCCACCCTTGCCGATATTTCTCCTGGCAATTCAAAATCAAGATTTACCCGCGTCTCTGCTCCAGATTCCAAAATCGACAGCTGCGTGCAGGATCATGTCACCGGCCTGATGTGGGAAGTCAAAACCGCTGATGGTGGCTTGCGTGACTGGAATAAAAGATACAGTAATTTCGATAATACAGCAGCAGGGCAATTTTGGACTGGGTCAGATTGGGTTAATCCCACACAGGCTCAGATTGATGCGCCATCAAATAGCGTGGGGTTCAAAAACAATGTCAATGCGCAAGGATTGTGCGGCTTCCACGACTGGCGTTTGCCCACATTGGATGAGCTACAAAGCATCCTGGACACTAGCCGAGCCCCCCGTCGCTCCCCTACTCCTACTCTCACCATTGACACAAACTGGTTCCCGAATACGCAGGTCGCAGCCTATTGGTCTGCCTCACCCGGCACAGACAATCCCACCAGCGCCTGGTACGTTTATTTCGGTAAGGGCGGTACCTTCAAAACTATACGCCCCTATAACTATTTTGTGCGGTTAGTACGTGGTGGCCATTGATTGGTTTAGGGTATTGCGCGTCACTAAAGAAACAAGGTTGTATTAGATTTACACACAACGGCATGAATTTGTCTCAATAGTTCATGACTGCATTCACGGGCAGAAAAGTTCAAACATAATCTGGCCGCATCTACAATAAAAATTGCCACTCATCCTGAATTTGTCGCAAAACTTACTTGAGCGTTTCTTTAATAAATACATCAGCTTTCATTTGAATCCGCATCCAAAGCAGCATGCAAACCCAGGTCAGCGGAAGGCACACGGTCGGCAAAATGTAATTGCGCAGAATACAGTTGGGCATACGTCCCTTTTTTTGCGAGCAGTGTTTGGTGCGTGCCCATTTCAACAATGCGGCCTCCGTGTAATACCACAATGCGATCAGCTCTTTCAATCGTGGATAATCGATGCGCGATAACCAGCGTCGTGCGACCCTGCATCAGCGTTTCCAGCGCGGCTTGAACGTGTCTTTCAGACTCGCTATCCAACGCTGAAGTGGCTTCATCCAAAATAAGTATTGGCGCATTTTTTAATATGGCGCGGGCAATAGCAATGCGTTGCCGTTGCCCACCGGACATTCGCACACCGCGCTCACCGACCAAAGTGTTCAAGCCTTGCGCCATCTCCTGTATAAATCCCATCGCGTGGGCGGCGGTTGCGGCAGCGATGATTTCCGCTTCCGTCACTTCCCGGCTTTGACCATAAATAATGTTGGCGGCAACGGTATCGTTGAACAGCACGATTTCCTGGCTGACCAAAGAAATGTTGGCACGCAAGCTGGCTAATGTAATCTCGTTTAAATCCTGTCCATCCAGGGTAATGCGCCCGCTGCTAGGAATATAAAAGCGCGGTACCAAATTGGCTAGCGTACTTTTGCCGCTGCCGGAGGCACCCACCAGTGCAACAGTTTGTCCGGCGGCAATTTCCAGATTGATGTCCTGCAACGCCCAAAAATTGTTTGAATCCCCACCTTCATTGGGCTGATACGACAGGCTCACCTGCTCAAAACTTAGCTTCCCAGCGGCGCGTGCAATTTCAATTTTACCTGTATCTGCTTCACCTGCCGTATCCAGCAAGGCAAACACACTTTCCGATGCAGCCAGTCCGCGTTGCAAATGTTCGCTGACCCCGGTCAGACGTTTCAAAGGCGAAATCAACATCAGCATGGCAGCGATGAAAGACAGAAAACCACCTACCGTGGTTTCATCGGTGCGCGATTGTTCGGTTGCCATATAAATTACGCCGGATAAGGCCACTGCTACCACCATTTGCACGATGGGTACATTCGCCGCCGCCGCCGCCACTTGCTTCATAGTATGCCGCCGCAACCAATTAATTTGCTTATCAAAGCGTTTGCTCTCGTATTGCTGCCCGCCAAACAGTTTGACTACTTTATGTGCGGCCACACTTTCTTCAATCACCTGCGTAATGTCCCCCATAGCCTGCTGCGCGGCGCGGCTGGAAATACGCAAACGCCCGCTGATAACTTTTATAATGAGCACAATCACTGGCGCAACCACCAGGCCAAGCAGCGTGAGTTTCCAATTCAGATAAAGTAGCCAGCCCAGCAACCCCAAAACAATAATCGAATCGCGTATGCACACCGTCACCACATTGGTAGCGGCTGCGGTAACTTGCATTACATCAAAGGTAAGCTTGGAAATAAGGTTGCCACTGGCGTGATCGTCATAATAGCGGGTAGGCAACGTCAGCAGCTTGCGAAACATTTCTTCGCGCAAATCCATCACCACTTTATTGCCGACCCAACCAATAGTGTAAGTGCTGATGAAGGTCGCAATGCCGCGCACCAGGAAAATCAACAAAATCAAAATGGGGACAAGCCGAATAAGCGTTTCATCCTTATTGACAAAAGCCCCGTCCAGCATGGGTTTTAACAGTGCCGGCAGCATCGGTTCGGTGGATGCGGCGACCACCATTGCCAGTAACGAGGCGGCAAAAATCCGCCAATATGGCTTAACGTAACTGAGCAGGCGCAGGTAAAGCTGAGTGCTGGTCATGGAGTATAGTTCAGAAATTTTCTGTGTGCGGGCACTGTATCAGAAAAGGCCTGCCAGAAAAACTCAAGGAATACCACAGGGCTGCGCGGAATGAGGTTAGAGGAGCGCTGTTATGTTGGTGAAAACGTGGGCTGTCGTCTATCTATTAAGCTTAGCGGCTACAATTAAGCCAACCCCTTTACCCTTATTATTTGGTGCTCAATTGTACAATACGTTTGAAAAAATTATCCGGTACACAAATAAGAACCTCCACAACACACCCTGCAAAAAATGTTATTGTTCCATCCATGAGCTTCCATAACCCAAGTCCTGCCGAGATTTGCAAAATTTTGCACGACATTCACACCATTGCGGTGGTGGGGTTGTCGCCCAATCAGGCTCGCCCCAGTTACCGAGTCGCGCAAGCGCTGCAAAGCCACGGCTATAAAATTATTCCGGTGCGGCCATTGGTGCAGATGGTGTTGAGTGAAAAGGCCTATGCCGACCTTGAAAGCCTTTACCTTGAAGGGGAGGTTGATAAAGTGGATATAGTGGAGGTGTTCCGCGCAGCTGAACACGTTCCGTCCATCGTCGATAGCTGCATTAATTTGGGCATTAAATACTTATGGTTGCAAGATGGCATCATTCATGAGGAGGCGGCCTTGCGCGCACAGGCAGCCGGTATTACGGTGGTAATGGATCGTTGTATGTGGCGCGATTTTTCAACTTTATGTGCTCCAAAAATATCCAATAATGTCTAGCATTCGTTGCACTTGGGCAGGCGACACCGCGCTGTATCAGGCTTATCACGACAGGGAATGGGGCGTGCCGGTGCATGATGATCGCTTGTTATTTGAATTTTTAATTTTAGAAGGCGCGCAGGCGGGTTTAAGTTGGATCACCATATTGAAAAAGCGCGATGCATACCGCGCGGCTTTTGACAATTTTGAAGTGGCCCGCGTGGCCAGTTATGATGCAGATAAAACTGCATCTCTGATGCAGAATGCGGGCATAGTGCGTAATCGGCTAAAGATACAATCGACCATTCTTAACGCGCAAAAATTTCTGGCTGTGCAAAAGGAATTCGGCAGTTTTGACCAATTTATTTGGAGTTTTGTGCAGGGCAAGACGCTGCAAAATACGTGGGGGCAACATACCGACATTCCATCAAAAACTGCCGAGTCGGATGCCATGAGTCAAGCGTTGCAGAAGCGCGGATTTAAATTTGTTGGTTCCACCATTTGTTATGCCTATATGCAGGCAGTAGGCATGGTAAATGATCACACCAGCAATTGCTTTCGTTATTTGGAATTAAAAAAATGACTTTGCACATTAACATCGATTTGTGTGGCTTCAATTGCAGTTTGCAGGATTATTAAAGGTTGCATAATGCACAAAGCCCGCCATGTCGCATAAGGCCAAAAAAAGGTTCGGGCAAAACTTTCTGGTTGATACACACGTCATTGCCGGCATCATTCGTTGCATACAGCCCAAGCCTGATGATCATATGGTGGAAATCGGCCCCGGTCTGGGCGCGATGACCAGGCCGCTGTTGCAACAGCTAAAAAAATTACACGTCATAGAAATTGATCGGGATTTAATTGCGCGGCTGGAGAATGATTATCCACAGGGCAACGCCAACACTCCGCTCATCATTCACGCGCAAGACGCACTGCAATTTGATCTAACCACCCTGCCCGCGCCGTTGCGTGTGGTCGGGAATTTGCCGTATAACATTTCGTCCCCCCTGCTTTTTCATTTTGCGAAATACGCCGAACGCATACAGGATATGCATTTCATGCTGCAAGACGAGGTTGTGGAACGTATGGTGGCCGCGCCTTCCACGCCTGCTTACGGAAGGCTGTCTGTTATGCTGCAATATCGCTTTAGCATGGAAAAATTAATGGACGTACCACCCGAATCATTCCGTCCCGCCCCCGCAGTAAACTCCGCCATAGTTCGCATGATTCCGTTGTTGCCGGGTGAAATTCCGGTGCGGGACGAAATTTTATTTGCAAAAATTGTCGCGGCTGCCTTCGGTCAGCGCCGTAAGACATTGCGCAACACCCTTAAAAATTATTTAACCGAGGCAGATTTTGATCGTCTGAAGATCGATGCCCAACAGCGCGCAGAAAATTTAAGCGTGGCAGAATTCGCGCGGATTGCAGCATTTGTAAAAAGAATTTAGTCACAGCCAAGGAGAGCGATAACCCCCTTCACTAAAGACTGTCGCGCGTGGGCTGGCAACGATGCCCATAAATTGGGTTTACACAGCAGGGGTGTAATGGTAAAAATCGACCAGCATTACACTATAGTGTGCATAAACTAACGCATAATGCCCATCATGACGAATGTCCCGAGATTCGTAACTATTATTTTTGTGTTACTTCTCCAAGGTTGCAGTTGGGTGACCATGGCGTACAACAATCTTGATGTGTACTTGAGTTATAAGATCGGGGGTTACGCTTCTTTTACCACATCACAGCAAACTCTTATCCGGCAGGAAGTGGCCGACTACATGGCTTGGCATCGCCAACATGCGCTACCGGAATATATTGCCTTTTTAAACGATGTAGAACTGCTTACCCGGCAGACACAACCTCCCTCCAGCACGGATATTGCGCGCTTCAGGGCGCGAGTGAA
The DNA here is from genome assembly GCA_040081045.1 of Candidatus Nitrotoga sp. Taxonomy (GTDB): domain Bacteria; phylum Pseudomonadota; class Gammaproteobacteria; order Burkholderiales; family Gallionellaceae; genus Nitrotoga. The sequence continues at coordinate 3,971 of JBEBGP010000348.1, read as the reverse complement.
CACGCTATATATAACCAGTGTTCTGCCGACCATCAAGCCCGCAGCAAATATTTTGAGTACTCTTAATGAGTCACAGATTACCCAATTGGAAGAAAAGTTAGCCGAAGATAATACCAGGCTGGAACAGGAATTACTTGACGACGAGATTGAAAAAACACTGGAAAAAAGAGCGCAACGAACGATAGATTTTTTTGAAAAATTTGTAGGCAATCTGAATGCAGGCCAGGAAGAAAAAATTCGTGCCGCCAGCTTACACCTGCCTTTTATTACCGAAATTTTTCTCAATCAAAGAAAAGACAGCCAGGTCAAACTCCTGGGCATGTTACACAACAAGGCTACAGCTGAAACAATCGCCGAATTTCTAAACAGCCTGATTTTAACCCCGGAGTTGGCGCGCATGACTAACGAACAAATCCTGATTGAGCAATTTAAAAAAGACAGCGATGAGTTGGTTGTAAAATCTTATTTGCTGCTGCGTGCCGACCAAAAACAAACTTTGCAAAAAAATATCGCCAGCTACATTGAAGATTTTCAAAAATTGCACAAGGCGGCTCTACCCAAATCCGCGCCCACACTCTAAAAAGTGACCCGACTGTCGCCACGCCTTTTCATCGGAAATGTGCATTTTCCGCATATTTGAAATATGCAGATATGATCCAACATGGGCAATCCGGCGCAGCAATGGATACATGGTAAAATCCGCGCTCATTTTTTGAGCCTGGCATGATTAAACACCGCACCCACCCAATCGAAAAACATCTGGTCGAACGCATTCTGATTTTGGATGGCGCGATGGGCACGATGATTCAGCAATATAAATTAAACGAAGCACAATATCGCGGTGTGGAAACACATGGTGAGGATACCCGGAGTTTTGCAGATAATAAGATCACGCGCCGCAGTTTCGCCGATCATCCGCTCGATCTAAAAGGCAATAACGACCTGTTGACGCTGACGCAGCCGCATATTATCCGCAGCATACACGCGCAATATCTGGCCGCCGGTGCAGATATTTTAGAAACCAATACCTTTAACGCCAATGCCGTGTCTATGGCCGATTATGGCATGGCGCACCTGGTTTATGAACTGAACGTGGCGGGCGCAAAATTGGCGCGTGACGTGTGCGATGAATTTGAACTGGAAACGCCAAACAAGCCGCGCTTTGTGGCTGGCGTACTGGGACCAACCACGCGCACCGCCTCGATTTCGCCGGATGTAAACGACCCCGGCTTCCGCAATATTACTTTTGATGAATTGGTTGCGGGCTATACCGAAGCGATACGCGGCTTGTTGGATGGCGGTGCGGATATGCTGATGGTAGAAACCATCTTTGATACCTTAAATGCCAAAGCCGCGCTGTTTGCGATTGAACAATATTTTGAAAACCACAATGTGCCTGCGCCAATTATGATTTCCGGCACGATCACGGATGCTTCCGGCCGCACTTTATCAGGCCAAACCACCGAAGCCTTTTGGAATTCCCTGTCTCATGCCAAGCCGTTATCAATAGGCTTGAACTGCGCGCTGGGCGGTGATTTGATGCGTCCTTATATAGAAGAATTGTCGCGTGTGGCAAATGTTTTTGTGAGTGCGCATCCGAATGCCGGCCTGCCGAATCCTTTGTCAGAAACAGGCTATGACGAATCACCGGCGTACACCGCCAGCGTAATAAAGGAATTTGCCACTAGCGGGTTTTTGAATATTGCGGGTGGCTGTTGCGGCACGACCCCTGCGCATATCAAAGCCATTGCCGATGCGCTACACGACATCGCGCCGCGCAAAATTCCCAAGCTGCCTGAAATGTGCCGGCTATCGGGTTTGGAGCCATTTAATATCAGCGATGACTCGCTGTTTGTGAACGTAGGTGAGCGCACCAATGTAACCGGTTCTAAAATGTTTGCACGGCTCATTCTCAGCGGCGATTACACCACCGCAGTTAATGTTGCGCGACAGCAGGTGGAAAGCGGCGCGCAAATAATCGACATCAACATGGATGAAGCCATGCTTGATTCGCAAACGGCGATGGTGAAATATCTCAACCTGATTTCGTCGGAGCCGGATATTTCACGTGTGCCGATTATGATCGATTCATCGAAATGGTCGGTGATCGAGGCCGGGCTGAAGTGCGTGCAGGGCAAGGCGATTGTTAATTCCATCAGCATGAAGGAAGGCGAGGCCGAGTTTATAAAATACGCCAGGCTGGTGCGGCGCTATGGCGCGGCGGCAGTGGTGATGGCATTTGATGAAAAAGGCCAGGCCGATACCTTGCAGCGCAAAATTGAAATCTGCCGGCGCAGTTATGACATTCTGGTCAACCAAATAGGTTTCGCACCGGAAGATATTATTTTTGACCCGAACATTTTTGCTATCGCCACAGGTATCGAAGAACACAATAATTACGCGGTCGATTTTATTGAAGCGACCCGTTGGATCAGAAAAAATTTGCCCTACGCCAAGATCAGTGGCGGGGTGTCCAATGTGTCATTTTCATTCCGTGGCAATGATGCGGTGCGCGAGGCGATCCACACTGTGTTTTTGTATCACGCCATTCAAGCGGGCATGAATATGGGCATAGTCAACGCCGGACAACTGGGCGTGTATGACGAAATCCCGCCTGATTTGCGCGAAGCGGTGGAAGATGTGGTGCTGAATCGCAACAAAGATTCCGGCGAACGCCTGGTCACGCTGGCCGAAAATGTGAAAGGCAGCGGCAAGATCCAGGTTGAAGATCTGGCCTGGCGACAAGGCTCGGTGCAGGAGCGCCTGACCCACGCGCTGGTGCGCGGGGTGAATACGTTTATCGCGGAAGACACTGAAGAAGCGCGTTTACAGGCAACGTACCCCGTTGAAGTCATTGAAGGCGCACTCATGACTGGCATGAATGTAGTCGGTGATTTATTTGGCGCAGGCAAGATGTTTTTACCGCAAGTGGTGAAATCCGCGCGCGTGATGAAGCAAGCCGTCGCGCATTTAGTGCCGTTTATCGAGGCCGAAAAATTACGTTCCGGCGACAACAAAACCAAGGGCAAAATTGTCATTGCTACCGTTAAAGGTGACGTGCATGACATCGGCAAAAATATTGTTACGGTTGTTTTGCAGTGCAATAATTTTGAGGTAATCAACATGGGCGTGATGGTGCCATGCCAGCAGATTTTGGACATGGCGCGCGAGCATAAAGCCGACATCATAGGTTTGTCCGGACTGATTACACCATCGCTGGAAGAAATGGCGCACGTTGCCAAAGAGATGGAGCGGCAGGGTTTTAAAGTACCGCTGCTAATCGGCGGCGCAACCACTTCGCGCATCCATACAGCAGTCAAAATTGAGCCAAACTATCCGAGCGGTACGACGGTGTATGTCACCGATGCGTCTCGTGCGGTAGGCGTGTGCAATAATTTATTGAGCAACACATTGAGTGATAACTATGTGGCCGGGCTGAAAGCTGAATACGCTAAAGCGCGCCAACAACATGCCGGAAAAAAAGGGCAGGGTGCGCGCTACAGCATCGCCGATGCGCGGGCGCATGGCTTAAAAACCGATTGGGAAAATTACACGCCACCCAAACCCAGGCTGCTTGGGGTGCGTGAATTACGCAATTATTCTTTGCAGGAAATCAGCGCATACATTGATTGGACACCGTTCTTTCAAACGTGGGAACTGTCCGGCCGCTATCCCAAAATTTTACAGGATGAAGTGATCGGTGAAGCGGCGACCAATTTATTCAAAGACGCGCAAGCCATGCTCAAGAAAATTATCGAAGGGCAATGGTTGAAGGCAAATGCGGTGTATGGTTTGTTTCCGGCCAATAGCGTCAATAGCGACGATATTGAAATTTATACCGACGAGTCGCGCGGCAAAGTCGCCATGATCTGGCACAACATGCGGCAGCAAATGATCAAGCCGGAAGACAAACCGAATTTGTGTCTGGCGGATTTTATTGCCCCAAAAAATACAAATGTGCCCGATTATAT
>JBEBGP010000150.1:0-3178 GCA_040081045.1 Candidatus Nitrotoga sp. | reverse complement strand
TCTGCCGGCGCGGTGAGCGGCTCATCAAACGACAGTGGCGCAGTCGTTTCTGCCTCAGGCTGAATTTTTACGGGGGATTGATACGGAACATCTATACCATGCCGCGCCAAAATCCGTCTGCGCCAAACGATTGCACCATTACCCAACCCAGCTCGTTGCCATACGCCACAAAGGGCAAATTCACGGGCGAAGGATTATTCAGGCGCACAGGTGTGCCATCCAGATCGGCGGCATGCCAGGCGGCAGCGAACACGGCAGTCGCGCCTGCACCTTCATCCAGTTGGTCAACCAGCTTATCAATATCACCGAGCCGCGCGCCGGCTACACGCTGTCCCGCCAGCCGCGCCGCCTGGTCGATGAGTGCCGCCATATTACTTTTCATTGACACAAATTTATTCCTTTATTATTCTCAAGTTAAATTACCATCGGCAAAGCCGTGGTTAATCCATCCACGGCAACCGGATAAAAGGCTGCGGCTCCGCAGGAACAGGAGCCGGAGCCAGCAAACCAATCTGCACACGCAAACGCAAACCGGCAGACAATGCCTGCGCCCGCACATCCTCCAGCGCAAATTTCGCCTGTGTGGCTTCGCGCACAGTGTTCAGCACATCAAGCCAGCTCTTGCGGCCAATTGTGTATTGGCGTGTGTATGACTCAAACACTTCCGCGCTCATGATGCTGGTCTGGTTGGCATTTCCCAACCGCTGTTTCGCGGCGATCCATTCAGTCCAATCCAGTGTGACCCGTTCATTCAAATCACGCCGGGCAGATTCCCGCGCCAAACGCGCCGCATCATGTCGCGCAATCGCGCCGTCCACACCGGCCACCGAAGACAATCCCGCACCGGGTTGCCCCACCAGCACGGCCAACACGCGATCATCTTTGATCACATCGGGTGCGCCCACCGGCTGGCTACGACTGCTCTCAAAACGCAAAGCCAGCAAGGGATGGTATGCCGAGCGCTTGACTGAAACATCAGCCAATGCCGCTTCTTGCTCGTGGGCCAGACGCTGCAATATCGGCGAATATTCTGCCGCCTTTGCGAGTACTTCATCCAGCGACTTGGACGCATCTTCATTCAGCGCATTTGCATCCATCACGCCTGTGGCGGAAACTCCGGTCACAGGTGTGCCATTGATCTGACTCAATTGGGCAAGTGCGCTGTTGTATGCCTGTCTGATCGCGGAAAGATCATTGGCAGCTTGAAAATAACGCGACTCGGTTAAACGCTGATCAGTAGCCGAACTCACATCCTGCTCGACTCGGCGCTTAATCATATTCAATAACTTTTCATGTGCGTCCAGATTCGTGGTGGCATGTTGCAGGCGTGCATGCTGCCGCAATGCCTCAACATACACGGCCACAATCTTGAGCGACAAATCATACTTCACCTCTAGTAGAGCCGCGCTCGCTGCATCATAGCGACTGTTGGCCACATCAACACCGCCCATGAGTCGTCCGCCTGCCCAAAGTGGTTGCTCCAGGCGAAACACGCCCTGCCCTTTGCTTTGGCTGCCGTCCTGCTGTGATGCTTCAAAACTGGGGGTAGGGAAAAACTGCCAGCGCGCTCCCTTCTGTTCGGCTTTGGCCGCGACTTGGGCCGATTTTTTACCCAGCACTGCCGGATGACTCAACCATGCCGAATTTAAAATCTGTTTAAATGAAGTGGGAGTGGTACGAATTGTGCCACTTGGAGGTGCACTATTAAGCTGAATGACATTATTGTCGGGGCGGATGGTTGTGTTATTTATGGCAGGCGGCACGGTATCTTGCGATTGTGCCCGCGCTGCTCCGCTATTCAAGCCTAATGCCACGTTGCCAACACATATAACCAGCATGAATACTTTGAATTTCATCGAATCACCCGATAGCGCTGTATAGCGGCGAGATTTAACGCTCCCCACTATGTTAAGAAAGTGATTATAAACCAGATTACAAGCTATTGATGTTTATGTGATTCTATTTTATGTTGAGGAACAGGACGGAGAAAATGCGCTACCCCAATAGATTGTTCATCCAAAATAAAATAATGAAAGAGCATAAGACGGGAATTGGCATAACTGCTCTCGCACCCTCACCAGTCCGCGCACCTCCGCTCAAAACAAACACAAGCGCATTCTCGGCATGCCCCCGGGTAATCACCCCACCGCAATCAGGCTTCCAGATAATCATTTTTTAATTTGATGTAATGCCTGGCAGAATAATCAAAACGCTTGATTTCTTCAGCGGTCAGTTCGCGTATTCTTTTGGCAGGCCGACCCAGCCACAGATAGCCACCTTCCAAATCCTTACCCTCCGGCACCAGCGAACCCGCGCCCAGCAATACATGCGAGCGAATAATCGCGCCATCCAGAATGATCGAACCCATGCCGATCAGGCTCATGCTTTCCACGGTGCAGCCATGCAAAATTACCTGATGGCCAACCGTGACATCATCCCCGATATGTGTCGGATTGCCTTCGGGCACTGCGGCGTGTTTGTGGCTGACATGGATAATGGTGCCATCCTGAATGTTCGTGCGTGCGCCAATTCGTATAATGTTCACATCACCGCGAATCAAACACATCGGCCATACTGAGGAATCCTCACCTATCACCACATCGCCTATTACAGCGGCTTCCACATCGATATATGAACGCGCACCAACTTTTGGAAAAATATTTTTGTATGAACGTATGGACATGAGTGTTCCTTTTTTTAAGTTGAGTTGCCGGCACGAGATGATACCGAACCAGTTCAAAATTTTGAAATTTTTCAAAGAATCCATAATCACAGCATGGGCGATAATGAAAGCGCCGGGCGTTATAGGGTAAAATGCCGCCACATTCCAGGAAAGAAATGCCATGACACTGACTGCCGACACCGCTGCCAAGAAAGCAAATACCTTATCCGAGGCGCTGCCGTATATTCAGCGATTCTTTGATAAAACCATTGTAATCAAATATGGCGGCAACGCCATGATTGATCACAAGCTGCAGGAAAGTTTTGCGCGTGATGTGGTGCTGCTTAAATTAGTCGGCATGAACCCTGTCATCGTGCACGGCGGCGGACCGCAGATTAACGATCTGCTCAAACGCATCGGCAAAGCGGGAGAGTTTGTGCAGGGCATGCGCGTGACCGATGAAGAAACAATGGATGTGGTCGAGATGGTGTTGGGCAAGATTAATAAAGATATAGT
>JBEBGP010000215.1:0-11958 GCA_040081045.1 Candidatus Nitrotoga sp. | reverse complement strand
ACGCAGGCTCACATCGCAATCTCGACCAACCAGACGCAGCAAAAACCAAATCTGCTTTTGCCCCTTGTAGCAGCCTTTATGTTCACGCTTAACCCAGTGTCCAGGAACCTCATAGCGCATCCATTCCCGTGTCCGCCCGAGCATCTGCACGTGCGAAGATAACAGGCCAACCTCCTCCTGTAATTCCCGATACATGGCCTGTTCCGGCGTTTCGCCATGTTGAATGCCACCCTGCGGAAACTGCCATGAATCTTGTCGTACGCGCTTGCCCCAAAAGACCTGATTTCTAGCGTTAGTCAGAATAATGCCGACATTGGGGCGGTAACCATCACGGTCAACCATCTTCGCCACCCATCCGGTAAAGTTATATGTCGTGCTATTTTTTCACATTTCGGGTCATATTGAAAGTCGTACTAGCCTCGTTCAATAGAAATGAGCCTCAAGGCTATTTGTATTTCAACGGGAAATTAAGACTGAACAACTATTGTTTGAAGGAAACGCTGATTAAGTCCTAATTTTCAGGATTTCCCCACGCAGCCATGCGGGTTTGCGAGGTGCATTACCCACTTATTTATTTCATTCCCGCGCTAACTCCAGGCCGCAATTTTTGGTAGTGCAATCGGGTCAGGTCAGCAACGTTTTCGCCGGAAGCCGCGACAATTACAATCTCTCGCGCCAGATCGGCAAAGTCGGCACGAAAATGCACTGAGCTTTTCAGCACAAGGATGCGCTGCCGCGCAGCTTCAATACCCAGATGGCGGAACATCGCCTGATCTGCTGCTTGCTGCCTGCGGCTGGCGATTAGTATCTGGATGCCGCCCAGACGCAGGCGCGCCATCAAACCCAGATCCATTTTACATCCCAGATAAAACGGGCCAGTTCCGATGAACTGACCGTTGCCCAGCGCTTCGACAATATAGCGCCCGACTAAGGGAGTTGCGCCGATGCCGCTGCCCGCGCCGAGCGCCAACTCGATCATGGCACCCACCCCTGCGGCGTGCGCAGCGGCAGCCGCAGCCGGATCGCACAGCAAGGCTACGCAGGCATCCTGCGCATGCTGCCGCACCAGTTCATGTAGGATGTCTGTCGTATCACCAGCGCCGCCGCCGCCCGGATTGTCCTGCGTGTCAGCCAGAATAACAGGCCTGTCGCCGCTGTTTGCAAGCGCATGACTCACTCCCTGAGCCGCACTGTAGAGCTGACCGCTGAAGGCTCCGCGCCGCGCCAGCACCGCGTCATACAGGCGCTGTGCCGCTTCTTCTGCAGCCGCCGCATCGGTTCCATAAGCCAGCACCGTCGGGCCGCAATCGTAAATATCTGCCAGCGGAAAACCGGGCACGATAGCCGCACTGACAATACTCTCGCGCTCCAACTGTTCGACTAAACGCATCAGAGTGGAGAACGGCTCGATCAAGGTACATTGCCATAGCATCGGAATCAGAAAAGGAAGCTGGCGATATGCCTTGCAGAAGCGTTCGCCCGCCAGAATGCGTTGCAGCAGCAGAGCCGCACGCCTGCCGGTAGCGCTCATGTCCACATGTGGATAGGTGCGATAAACGGTCATCACATCGGATAGCGCCACCATACGCGGACTGATATTGGCATGAAAATCCAGCGCCGCTACTATCGGTATAGATGGACCGATAATGGCGCGTATCCGCTCCAGCAACTCCCCTTCCCCGTCTTCGATATGTTCTGCCACCATCGCGCCATGCAGATCTAAAAACAGCGCATCGACAGGCATGGCTTGTTCCAGCTTGTGTGCCAGCATGACCCATATTTTTTCGTAGGCATCCCGCGTAACCATACCGGAAGGATTTGCCGAAGCCCATAACAGAGGAAGCAACTCGTGCGCGGATGCTTCTTCGATAAACCCCGCAATCGCAATGTTGCTGCCGTTCACCGCTTGCAATAATGCCGGCCCCTGCACCAGAGCTGGCCAGGCGTCCGCGGCTAGGAACGCATCCATACCGGTATGCCTTCCCGCGAAGGTATTCGTTTCATGCAAAAAACCGGCTATCGCGATACGTGCCATGGAAATCAGAGAGCGCCAGAAACCGACTTACGCAATATTTCCGCATATTCGCGCTCATTGAATTGAATCGGGTTGGTCGCAGACGACCCATCCACCACCGCCATGCGCCCTATCAGCTCGGCTTGCGCAGCGTCGATACTGATGGTGGCCAGCGTATGCGGGATGCCGACTTTTTCGCGCAACGCCAGCACCCAATCGAGAAATGTGTCGAATGAAGGTTGCGACAAATCAAGGTAACGCGCCAGACTGGTGATACGCCCGTCTATTGCGACACGGTTGGCAACCAATACATAGGGCATCAATATCGCGTTGAGCATGCCGTGATGCGCGTCATACAGCGCGCCAAGGGGGTGCGCCAGCGCGTGCATCGCACCGAGACCGCGTTGGAATGCGGTCGCGCCCATACTCGATGCGACCAGCATATTCAAGCGCGCATCCAGATCGCGTTCGTCCTGCACCGCAGCCGGCAACCATTTCTTCACCAAGCGTATGCCTTCCAGCGCTATACCGGCCGCCATCGGATGATAAAACGGCGAGCAATACGCTTCCAAATTGTGCGACAGCGCATCCATGCCGGTGGCAGCGGTCAGCCTGGCAGGCAAACCGACCGTCAGCTCCGGGTCGAGAATTACCGCAGCAGGCAACATCCGCGCGTGAAATATTATTCTTTTGACGTGCGCTTTGACATCGGTAATCACCGAAGCGCGTCCGACTTCGGAACCCGTGCCTGCCGTGGTCGGCACCGCCACCACCGGCGCCATGCCCGCCACGTTCACTCGCAAATAGTTGTCGCCTATGTCCTCAAAATCCCATAGCGGCCGATTCTGCCCGACCATCAGCGCGACCGCCTTGGCCGCATCGAGCGCCGAGCCTCCGCCGAATGCGATCACACCATCAAATTTTCCGGCACGGTAGGCCTGCACGCCATCGCTCACATTTTGTTCGGTGGGATTGCCCTTGATGTTGCTGAATACCGCGCAACCCAATCCGGCAGACTGACAATTGGCCACTGCTTGCTGCACGATAGGCAACGGCGCCAAACCCGGATCGGTAACCAGCAGCGCGTTGTTCATTCCCAACGATTTGCACAGGTCTGGCAATTCCCTGATGCGCCCTGCGCCAACCTTGATCGCGGTCGGATAATTCCAGTTGGCACGGATCATTTCTTTAGTACTCATGCAGTACCTCTTTCGATTTCGAATTTAATTCAGAAATTCTTGCGCCACTTGCACACGTTCAGGTTACATCTAAAAATTCGATCAAACCAGTGCTAGCTAGGCGGAAGCAAGCGAAAAGCGAAGTTTACTTTTTTGTAAATGAGCATTGTGAACTTGTTTTAAACGCCGCTAGCGCGGCTTCAGCGAATTTTTAAATGGTATGACTTCGCCCGTGTCAGATGTTCATACCCAATACTGGAAAGCGTCACACCCCGCCCGCTATGCTTGACCCCGGTCCAGGCCAGCGCCGGGTCGAGATAATCGCAGCGGTTCATGAACCATGTTCCGGTTTCGATGCGTTCGCCTATATTCAGTGCCGCCTCGACCTCGCGTGTGAACACCGCAGCGGTGAGGCCATAGGAGCTATCGTTCATCAAGCGGATCGCCTCGTCGTCGTCGGCCACCGGCATCACCCCGCAAACCGGACCAAAACATTCATCACTCATTATCTTCATGCCGTGATTTACGTTAACCAGAATCTGCGGTGCCATATACGGCGTGCCTACTTTATCCATCGCAAAAGCACGCGCATCGATCAATCCGGTAGCACCCTTGCCGAGCGCCTCACTGACGATGGCGCGAACCTCGGCGGCAGCGCGGATACTGACCACCGTCCCCAGTGTGGTCTGCGGATCAAGTGGATTACCGAGCACGTACTGATTGGTCAATGCCACTGCGCGTGCGATGAATTCCTTATACAGGGAACTATGCACATAGATGCGTTGTATCCCGCAGCATGATTGTCCGGAATTAAAAAAAGCGCCATCAACCAGCGTCTCGACCGCGTACCCCAGATCGGCATCGGCGCGCACATAGGCCGGGTCGTTGCCGCCCAGCTCCAGCCCGACACCTATAAAACGTCCAGCCGCAGCCTGTTCGACAGCAACACCGCCCGCAACCGAACCCGTGAAACAAACAAAGTTCACCTCGGGCGCGCGTATCATACGGCTGGTGTCGTCATGGGTGGTGTGCAAATACTGGAACACGCCGTCCGGCAGGCCCGCTGTACGGAATGCTGCGGCGAATCGCTCGGCCACCAGCGGCGTTTGCGCAGAATGCTTGAGCAATACAGCATTGCCCGCCAGCAGCGCCGGCACAATGGCATTGACTGCAGTCAGCAACGGGTAATTCCACGGCGCGACCACCAGCACCACACCGACCGGATTACGCCTAATAAAGCGCGTGAAACCGGCTATGGGCGCAGGCACCACATCGGCCAAGGATTCCTCCGCGATTGAAATCATGTGGCGCGCACGCGCCTCAAAACCTCCCACTTCACCGGGTGTATAACGGATAGGTCTGCCCATCTGGCGTGTCAGCTCCTCCGCGATCGCATCCTTCTGTGCAACCAGTGCATCTACCGCGCTCGTCACCAGCGACGCACGTGTAGCAAGCGGCGTGCTCTGCCATAGGCGCTGCGCCAGTTTCGCGAGCGCGAACGCGGCCTGAATCTCGTCAGAAGTAGCATAGGGTCGCTGCACTGCAACGCTGCCGTCGATCGGACTGATAGTGATAAGTTCTTGGGTCATGTTTGCTTTTTGTCGCTTTCGGATGGTTCAAATTGACCGATGACAGATATTTTTCACTGCCCGTAACTTGCCCTTCACCAAGTATCGCTCTCGACACTAATCGAACAGTCGATTTTCTCTAAAGCAGATATTCAACGTCAAAGCTAACCGGTGTCCCTAGGCATCCGGTTAAGCGCTTGGTTGTGATGAATCGTCTCGATATTTCTCGTATTCCTTAAGAAACAACCTCTCTGATTCATCTACAAATTCTTGCTTTCGACCCCTGAGACTTCGTAGCTTTTCAAGTATGCTTTTATACACAATTTGATGCGCTTGGTTTTTTATGACGTTTTCGTCATACTCGTCGAACTCCACGTCTTCACTCAGCGTCAAATTCACAAGTCTCAGCAGATCCTCTTTCGTAATTTTGTCCACCGGGATGGGTTGACCAGACTCCCCAAGATAATTCCCCAAGTTGTCCTTAATGCTTAATAGCTTCATACTGTTGCCTCCTGCCGTCATATGCGTCCGTGCCTGCTTCGAGTGAATCCATGACTATTCCGTGACTGCTAATCGTTTTCCCATCTATTGAAAATAGCTTCTTGTCCGTTGGGTACCCAGAATAAAGCCTATAAGCTGGCTTGCCTTCTTCCAGTTCCTTTCTCGCATACAGAAGATAATCAGCTCCAACCGAGGCTCCAACTGTACTGTTATGTGTAACCACAACCACTGGCATCGATTTCGATATTTCTTTGAGTATCTGGTTTACATCGCTCTTTAAGAAAAGGTTGTCAAAAGAAGACTCAGGTTCATCAATCAAGAGAACGTCATATTTTTGTGCGTCTGCAATCTCCTGTAGAAGCCTGAATTCGGATCTTTCTCCACCAGAAACCTCGAATCCGTCTCTGTTTAATATTCTGTAGCTGATTTTTACAAAAAGCTTGTATAACTCTGAACGAGTTAAGTCCTCCTTGGACAACAACACACATAGATATTTGTATGGATCACCATATTCCTTAGGGGCATCACTAAACGCCCCCTTATTTCCGTTTGCGCTTTTTATCTCAAGAGCGCCAGCAAATGGCTCTTTCCTTGCTTCTACACGAAATCCTTGGATGCTATCCTCGAATACTACGGCCTCTCTCTTAAGAAACCCTACAATTTCCCCAAATCTCTCGACCCGCTTCCTATCCATGCTCACTTTATATAAGTCGACATTTTCAACCTGAACTGCCGACGTGCGCATTTTTAGATGCTGCTTGACATCCTTCACCAACCCATTCACGAGTGTTTTTTTCTTGTCTTCAAGCGCTTTGTTCGAGAGAAGTTCAATCAACTCACATGCAAGTCTTTTAAGCGATTCAACCTCCAAGTGTTTCTCAATTATCAATTTGTACTCAACGTTCTCTATCACCTGTCGAACGGACTCGATTAAATCTTTGAGGGTGTTGGTCTGTCCTACGGGAAAATTCACCTCATCAAAGAGCGCGGTTTTAGAAAAGGCATCCCGCCGGTCTGCGTCCACGGCTGACTTCAAAAGGGAGGCTACATATTGTTCCACCTCTCGGTCATTTGAGACCAGATCCACACTCATAACATTGTCAAGGACACTTTTCAGTCCGGACAAATACTCATCTATAAAACAGCTTCGCTTCCTCTGTACATCGTTGTTGAATTCGCGTTCGTATGAAGCTTCGTCTTGCTGAACTAAAGAAAACTGTTTTATGTACTTTACGTTCTCGATAGCGCTGCTTATCTTATTTAGCGTATAGGTCTTCCCGGAAGAACGCTCACCAAGGAGCATATTTAGTCCTGTCGACAGTTTCTGGCCGTCTTCGAATATTTGCCATAATTTGTTCCCGTCTTTCTCAGACAGTGCAACTTTTGTCTTATCTTTCAGGCATGACTTAATTGCATTAAGCGTCAAGTCTCCGCAATCAATAAAAGTCTGCCTTGTTGGCAGTTTAGTTAGCCCCTCTTTGATTCTTACATCGCTGAACAATACTGGAGATAATTTTGTATCGTCTCTTATGGCGCGAATGAATTTTTTTGCGCTATCAACTTCCCCCGCAGATACATATGGCTTGATTTTATCTAGTGTTTCTCCGGTGATTGGGGGGCTTTTGTCATAATGAGGTATTACCAAGTAGTTGCTAAGGTCTCCAAATATCTTTTTTAGATCTTCAAACGATATGCTATCTCCGATTTTGGTAATCTTCTGCGATACCAAATTTGTTCTGGCCTCAAAGTCATCCAAGTTTGATCCGTCGCTAATTATCAATACGTGCCCTCTCTCCAGATTCACCTCTATTCCGGGAAAGACAGTTGCACCTAACGCTTCCTGAATTATCTTAAATTGGGTTCCATCGAATACATCGTGGTTGGTTACAGCCACGGCATCCAAATTCGCTTCTTGAACATACCTCTTGAATATTTCAAGGCTGAAGACGAACTGGCTATCGCTTATAGTCGGAACTGTATGGATATGTAGGTCTATCTTCTTCAAGAGAACCTCTACGACACATCAACGATCTTGAGCCCAGCCTTTTTTACTGCCGACAGTTGCCGACGGTCGGTTGAAACAAAGATGTCAGGCTCGACAGCAAGTGCACAGGCCACATGCATGGCATCCATTGCCCGAAGCGGGTATGACTCCAGCAGCGAAACAACTGAGACCAGCACGGTCGGTGTGATCTGACAGACGTCGACATCGGCCCAATCTGCTATCGCATCATTCTTCAGCTTTCGGTAAACCGTTTTGGTGAGTTTCTTTTCCCGTACAAGGCGGGACAGTGTGGAAATCAATTCCGGCAAGCAAATGACACTAACGATGAGGCTGTCTGCCTGTTGACACAACTTCATAACCTTGTCCGATTTTTGCTCCGCAACATAACGCTTCGCAAAAGCCGAGGTGTCCAGAAACACCTTCACGCAGAATCTTCCCGATCACTCAATATCTCCCGGCTCAACGACAAGCCCTTGACGGTAAGCGGTGTGACTTGTCTTTTCCATGACGGGATCCCGGAACGGACAGGCACAATTTCGGCGATGGCTTTGCCGTTGCGGAAGACACGAACAATATCCCCACCTTCGACGGCGTCAAAATAGTCCTTGGCGTGAGCGCGCAACTCGGTGAATGTAGCCTCCCGCATAAAACCTCCTGTACAGATATGTACACCATTATGTACATAGCTTGAGGTCGTGTCAATAAACACTCCATCCGGATTAATCATCAGACTGACGGTGGTGAGTTATGGGGTCATGCTGGATTTTACTGCTTTCAGATAAATTCAGTTTTTTAATGGCAGGTATTTTTTACTACAAGTAACCTGCCATTCACCAAGTACCGCCCCCGACATATTTTAAGACATATCAAATTCATTGAAAGCCGCTATCAAGACAGCTCCTCATAAAATCGAATTTGATTTCTTCCGGCTCCTTTAGCCTGATACATCGCTATATCAGCCCGTTTGATAATATCTACCACGCTGCCTTTGTGACTGTTGAACAGCTCAACACCGATACTCGATGTGCAATGATGCTCAACTGGCGTTTCTACCTTACCCGCAAACTGGATTTTAAGCACATAGGGCTCGGCCAGTGAGAAGCGTATCTTCTCGGCAATAATGCCAGCCAGCCTAGCGGATTCGAATTTATCCACATCGAGTTCCCTTAGTATCACCACAAACTCATCCCCGCCAAATCGGGCAACGGTATCAACCGCTCGCACACAACTGCTGATACGGTGGGCGACTTCTCGCAACAGCAAATCGCCCGCATCATGTCCATACGTATCATTGAGTGGTTTGAAATTGTCTAAATCCAGAAATATCAGTGCCGCATAATGACCAGTACGTTTGCTGGAAGCCTTAGTTTGCTCAAGTCGGTCATTTAACAGGCGGCGATTGGGGAGTCCCGTCAATACATCATAAAAGGCCAATTGATAACTTTCCATTTCCTTTAGCTTCCGCTCGGTAATGTCACGCGCAATATTTGATGTGCCTATGATTGATCCTGTGTCATCCCTGATTGGAGAAATAGTTACCGAGATAGGAAATAGCTCGCCGTTCTTTTTCTTCCGTATTGTCTCGAAATGCTCGATGCGCTCGCCATTGCGGATTTTTGCGAGGATTTGAGCCTCTTCCACTTCATGGCCCGGCGGAATCAGCAGAGCCATAGGCTTACCGATCATCTCCTGCGCCGTATAGCCAAACATCGTTTCGGCGGATGAATTCCAGATCGTGACTATTCCATCCAGAGTCTTGCTCACTATGGCATCAGTTGAGGATTCGATGATTGCAGCAAATTGCCCCTGCAGCGCATCCAATTTCTTTGGATCTGTAATATCACGTGAAATCTTTGAAGCGCCTGTGATTGATTCAGCGGCATACCTGATTGGAGAAATCCTTACCGAGACGGGGACTAGCTCGCCGTTCTTTCTCTTCCGTATTGTCTCGAAATGTTCGATACACTCACCATTGCGGATTTTGGCGAGGATTTGAGCCTCTTCCCCTTCATGCCCCGGCGGAACCAGCAGAGCGATGGGCTTACCGATCATCTCTTGCGCCGTATAACCAAACACCCTTTCGGCGGACAGATTCCAGCTCGTGACTATTCCATCCAGAGTCCTGCTCACTATGGCATCAGTCGAGGATTCGGTGATTGCCGAGAGTTGCCCCTGCAACACCTCCAGCTTCTTTTGTCCTGTAATACCACGTGAAATCTTTGAAGCACCTGTGATTGATCTTGGGTCATACCTGATTGGAGAAATCGTTACCGAGACGGGAACCAGCTCACCGTTCTTTTTTTTCCGCATTGTCTCGAAATGCTCGATGCGCTCGCCGTTGCAAATTTTGTCGAGGATTCGTGCCTCTTCCTCTTCATGACCCGGCGGAATCAGCAAAGCCAAAGGCTTACCGATCATCTCTTGCGCCGTGTAACCAAACATCCTTTCTGCGGATGAATTCCAGCTCGAGACCAGTCCGTCCAGAGTCTTGCTCACTATGGCATCAGTCGAGGATTCGGGGATTACCGCGTAATGTGCTTCTATTAAAGTCTGGTTCAATATTACCTCCTAATCATCTTTGCGACTGAGACACTGCTTTGGGCACAATCCTGCAATTCACGAGGCCATATTTGTCGCCGCAAAGCAGTCATTGGAAGTAATTTTTTTAGAGGTGGCAGCTTTAAATTATCTCAAAATACCGCGCCAACTCCCAATCCGTAACATGTCTGCGGAACTGACGCTCCTCCCATTCGCGGGTCGCGGCATAGTGCTCGACAAATGCATCGCCAAACAGCTTGCGTGCAACTGGCGAAGCTTTAAGCCGCTGCGCCGCATCCCACAGGGTATTGGGCAGCGCCAGCGCCCCGGGAAATTGTTGTGTATAGGCATTGCCCTCTACCACGGGCTCCGGTTCCCAGCCCTGGGCAATGCCTTCCAGCCCGGATGCCAGCGCCGCAGCCAAGGCCAGATACGGGTTGGCATCGGCAGAGCCGATGCGCACTTCGACCCGTTGCGATTTTTCTGAACCGGGGATAAGGCGCAGTGCGGTGGTACGGTTCTCAACGCCCCAGGTTGCGTCCAGCGGTGCCCAGAAACCGGGCACCAGACGCGAATAGCTGTTGACTGTCTGCGCGTACAACGCCATAAATTCCGGCATCAAACGCTGTACCCCCGCCATGAAATGGCGCTGGGTCCGGCTCATGCCGAGCAGTTGGCTGGCGTCAAAAAACGCGGAGCTATCATCGCGCCGGTTGCGCAATGACAAATGGATATGCCCGCTCTGACCCGGATAGTCGTGCGACCATTTCGCCATGAACGTTGCCATCAAGCCATGCCGTTGCGCCAGCACCTTGACGAAGGTCTTAAACAGCATTGCCTTGTCTCCCATCGCGCCCGCCTCGTCCACCGTCAGCGCCGCTTCAACTACGCCGGGGCCGGTCTCGGTATGCAGGCTCTCGATCGGCATATCCATACGCTCGCATAACTGTATCAGCTCGTGATAAAACTCGTCATTAACCGAATTGCGTAACGTCGAGTAACCGAAGTAGCCGGGTGTCCATGTCTGCAAATCACGGTAACCTTTGGCGCGCACCGACTCCGGCGTTTCCTTGAACATGAAGAATTCGTACTCAAGCGCCGCGTAGGCATCGAATCCCATCGCTTCAGCTTTTTCGAGCACACGACGAAATACCCCGCGCGGACAGATTGCCTCGGCATCGCCTGTGAATTCGCCGAGGAAGAACAGCATGTCGCCATCAGCACCCGGTTCAAACGGCACATCACGGCAGGTATGCGGCAGCAGTCTGACCTGAGCATCGGGATAGGCAGTATGCCAACCAGTATATTGGACGTTGTCGTACATCTGGTCATTCGAATCCCATCCGAGCACCACATTGCAGAACGACAACCCGGATTTGAGCGATGCAAGGAATTTGTCCTTCGACATGTATTTGCCACGCAAAATACCGTCGATGTCCGACACCGCCATCTTGACATGGGTCAAATGCCTTGCCTCTACCAGCGCGATGACATCTGCAATCGTTTTGACTTCTCGAGCTTGCATAGTTAATCCGATCCAAGAATTGAAATGCCTTGGTGTTACGCCACAACTTCAGCCTGGTTAAACCTTATTGCCTGATGGGATTGTAAAGTTGCGGGAGGGGAAGTCAATCACTTGTCAATTTAAAACCAAACATACATAATCGAAGCCGTTGTTCGCTAATAGAATGGCGGGAAAATGAAAAGATACTTTTTACTTTGCTGTTGTCAGTTGTGAGCAACACCCTTGTGTGGGCTGACGGGTTTAAATATCCTGTATCCGCCTACCAGGAGCAAGACTATAAAACTGCATTGCCATTATTTATAAATACAGCACGGCAGGAGCATGCCGATGCACAATTCAACCTTGGGGTAACATATGACGACGCACGATGAGTTTAAAAATGCTGTATCCGCCTACCAAAGGCAAGACTATAAAACTGCATTGCCATTATTTATAAATGCAGCACGGCAAGGACATGCCGATGCACAATTCAACCTTGGAGAGGTGTATAGCAACGGGGAAGGCGTTCCTCAGGACTATGCTGAATCAGAGAGCTGGTATCGACTGGCGGCTCTGCAAGGGCATGCCAATGCGCAATTCAACCTTGGGGTAATGTATGAAGACGGACAAGGTGTTCCTCAGGATTATAC
>JBEBGP010000365.1:0-12015 GCA_040081045.1 Candidatus Nitrotoga sp. | reverse complement strand
GTGCTGCGGTACACATCCAAAAAGAAATCGATAATCTGAATATGTCCAAGACATTTAATTTTCCAGTATTGGCGCGGGTCGGCATACATACTGGCTGCGGTGTGGCAGGTGGGAATGACCTTTATGGTGACGTGGTGAATACCGTATCCCGCTTTGAATCTGCAGCGGATTGGGGTGGAATTTTATTATCCGGGGATACTTATCAAAACTTGTCGGACAAATCGGAAATTTATTGCCGTTTTGTGAAGCAGGTACGCCTTGCTGGCAATGCAGAAAATTTCAACGCCTATAAAGCATTCTGGAATCCGCTCGAAATTGAACTGAATCTGCGCGGACAATTAACCGAAACGCAGACAGAGCAGCAACCAGAATCCGGCGGATGGATGGCGCACAAGTTGTTATTGGGTGGAGTAATAAGCGTGCTCGTTACCGCACTTGTTATGGCGGCAAATTTTTCCGGGAACTCAGTGCCTGCAGAACAGCACCGTACTATTTTCCATAGCTCGAACTTGGCGACTCCCAGTTTGGTCGACACATCCACACGCTAATAGCACAGCATGCTTGTCACTCCCCGCTCATATATTTCTATCCGAAATTTTGTGGGCAGCCCCCGTACATGGCAGTTGATCACGGCCATCGCGCTGATTGCAGCGATGGTTTATTTGATCCGCTATTCCACCATATTTTTCACGCAGCAAAACCAGGTTTTATTAGGCTGGGGTTGCTTAGCGGTGATTTATTTGATGTACAAATTTAAAATCACGCGCCAGCAACCTTGGCGGATGATTTTTATGATTCTGGCGATAATCCTAGCACTGCGTTATATTTTATGGCGCATATTTGACACCACGATAATCTCCGACACCTATGATCTGCTGGGCATGTCGTTGCTTTTACTGGCGGAAATTTACGCAGTCTGTTTATTTTTTTCAGGCTTGTTCATCAATGCTTGGCCCCTGAAAAGAACGCCCGTCGCACTGCCTGCAGACCCAAATTTACTGCCCACAGTCGATGTGTTTATTCCTACTTACAATGAGTCGGACGATATTATCCGTATCACTGCCACCGCCGCCACGCAAATCGAATATCCAAAAGACAAGCTCAACATTTATTTGCTGGATGATGGTAGCTCGTGGGCTAAACGCAATCATCCCGAACATGGCAAGGCGGCGTGGGAGCGGCATTATCGCTTGCGACAGATGGCGGCAGAATTGGGCATCCATTACCTCGCCCGCGAGACCAATCAGCAGGCCAAGGCAGGTAATATTAATCATGCATTGCGCCATACCCATAGCGAGGTGGTGTTGATTTTGGATTGCGACCATGTGCCTACGCATGACATTTTGAAAAATACCATAGGCTTTTTTGTGGCCGACCAGAATTTATTTCTGGTGCAAACCCCGCATTTTTTTATTAACCCCAGTCCGGTAGAAAAAAATCTGGACAACATCGCCAACCATCCCGGCGAAAACGATATGTTCTATCGCACCATGCATCCAGCCATGGATTTATGGAATGCCAGTTTTTTTTGCGGCTCGGCGGCGTTATTGCGGCGCACCTGTTTAAATAGTGTGGGCGGATTATGTGGCACCACGATAACCGAGGATGCTGAAACTTCGTTCAACCTGCACGGCAAAGGCTATAACAGCGTATATGTGAACCGGCCCATGATTTGTGGCCTGTCGCCCGAATCATATGATGATTATGTAATCCAGCGTTCGCGTTGGGCGCAGGGCATGACCCAGATGCTGCTGCTGGACAATCCGTTGTTCGCAAAAAACCTGACCTTGCCGCAACGCATTGCCTATTTCACCTCCAGTTTGTTCTGGTTATTTGGCTTTGCGCGCATCATTTATTTTTTGGCACCGGCGGCTTTTTTAATACTCGGCATGAATATATATAACGCCTCGTGGATGCAGATTATGGCGTTTGCAGTGCCATTTCTAATTTGTACATTTCTGGTGATGGACTATCTTTATTCGGGTACGCGGCAACTTTTTTTCTCTGAAATTTATGAAAGCGTGCAAGCCATGTTTTTGCTGCCAGCGATTATTTCAGTGCTATTACATCCGCGCAAACCTTCATTTAAAGTAACACCTAAAGGCAACACCAACGTACAGGAAGTGCTCAGCCCATTCTCCGCTCCATTTTTGATAATCATCGCCATTAATTTTATTGCATTAGTGCTGGCGGTTTACAAGTGGTTTGAAGAGCCTATTTTGCGCGAAGTGGTGTTCATTACAGGCATGTGGTGTGTTTATAATTTTTATTTGGCACTGGTTTCGCTGGGTGCATTTTGGGAACGCAAACAAGTGCGTAAATTTCACCGCATTCAGATTGACGGGATGGTCATCGCACATTTTTCATCTATAAATGAACCGATAGCGGGCAGGATAAGCGACATTTCCTTGACTGGTATTGGTTTTGAAATTGATCTGCCCGTAACGTCCGACAAAAAGCTGGTCAAGCTTGAAGTAAAGGATAGCTATGGCCGTGTTTACATGTTTGAGTGCAAGGTACATCGCGTTTTTAAACGCGGTACACGCTATATTTACGGCAGTGAATTTATTGTCGATCAAAATTCATATCCTGAAATAGTCAGCTTTGTGTTTGGCGATAGCCAGCGCTGGGTAGAAAACTGGGAGAATAAATCCGTCACAAAAGGATCAGCGCGTATGCTGCTGCGCTTTTTAAGTATGGGCGTGCAGGCAATCCGGACTGCTGCTTATCAGTTATTAAAGATGGCGGTTATTGGGTTTGCACGGGCAGTGAAAGTAAGTCTGACCACGATGATAGTGCGCGATACGTTGCTCAATGTGGTGGGATGGTTAGCCTACCGTAGCTACTCGATATTGATTGTCTGGGCTGAATATTTGTATCGGGGAAAAATCCGGAAATTTCGGCGTTTTGACGCAAACAGTCCCGTCGAAGTTTTTTTCCCACGCTTGGGGGCGACGCTGCAGGGTCAAATCAATGATATTTCGCTCTCTGGAATCGGGCTGTTGCTGATGCCACCGTTTGCGCTGGTGGCTGACGAGCAGATGGTGCTGCTTGTTAAAGATGCAACCAGGAGTGGCCTGGAATACCGCTTGAGCTGCAAGTTGTCACACACTTTTATGCGAGATGAACAATTTTTGTATGAAACAAAATTTGACGTGGATATATTCTCCTACCCAAAAATTGTTACTCTTGTATATGGTGGCAATATGCAATTATTGCGTTTCTTGCTCACTCGTAAGCTAGAATCGTCTGTATAACCTCAACCCATAACCATTCCTTGCGTTAATAAAGTACCAGATAATGAAAAAAATCCTGCTCGCTTTTTTGTTATTCATATTGTCCAGTGCGACGGCACAGGCAGTGTCACTCACTTTGCCGCTAAATAAATTTACCGCATTGAACAAGCTGGAAATGCGCTGCATGCAGGGCACTCAAAGTCTCTCTGTGCCACTTTCGGAACGCTGGAATGTGCGCCGTGTGGTTCTTTCTTTGCGCTACATCAGCTCTGGTAATTTGTTGGGTGATATTTCGCAGATGGTAGTCAAGATAAACGGCACGCCGATACGGCAGACACAACTTATTCCGCTTGCTCCCGGGGCGCATATTAATATTCCTATTCCTGTGCAACATATGAAACCGGGCTACAACACTTTCAGCTTTGACGTGGTGCAGCATTATTTGCGCGGGCAGTGTGAATTATTTTGTGCGCCGGACATGTGGACGAATATCAACCTCACCGAATCTACCTTGCATGTTGAATATGATTTAAAACCCTTGCCGTTGAAACTGGGGGAGGTGGTAGGTTTGATGTTTGATCCCAAGCAATTTTCCGAGACGACTGTCAATATCATCACCGAGCAGGTGACACAGGATTCTGTAACCCTGGCGGCGGTTGTTGCTTCCGGCATTGCACGGCGTTTTGATTATCGCAAGGTTAAATTTGAGTACTCCGACAAAATCATGCCGGGCATGGACAATGTGTTAATCGGTTCAACCGAATTTGCCCGGCGCATCGCCGCGCCACACGGGCAACCCTCAGTGGCATCGGAAACGGGTGCATTAAGCGTATTTCACCTGCCCAATGCGGCGGGCGGAGTAGATAAAACGCACGCGCTGCTGGCGATTTCCGGTGAAAAATCCGCGGCACTGAAAGTGGTGGCAGAAACACTGGCCAGCATGACCATGCCTTATCCGGGCACCGAGGCAATGCGTTCGCATGAATTTAGCATGCCGGATATTGCCATGTATAGCGGGCGACAGACTATCGCTGCGGACAAACTCTATGACTTTAAAACGCTGAATTTGCCGACCACTTCCTTTCAAGGCACGAACGACAATCCCATTGCCCTGACATTTCGTCTGCCTGCAGATTTTTTAATCAAACCCAACCAATATGCCAAACTTTTGCTGAATATGTCGTACGGCACGGGTTTACGCGCCGATTCATCTATCAACGTATTGGTGAACGATGTGCATTACCGGGCAATACATCTGGATAATTTAAGCGGCAGTTATATAGAAAACTACAAGCTGGATATTCCAACCTACTTGTTTAAGCCGGGCAGCAACAACATAACCTTCTCACCTTCACTTGATATTCATGGGCGACAGCTCTGTGATTCAACAAAGGAAACAGGGAAATTTGCCACGCTGTTTGAAAATTCCACCTTGCTTTTTCCAGCTATGCCGCACTATGTGGAATTACCGAAAATTGAACTGTTCGCGATGAATGGTTTTCCATTTTCACGCTGGCCGGACGGTTTTGAAACGATGGTGTATTTGCCCAAGCCGGATAATGCATCCATCACGGCCGCACTGAATACCATAGGCATGATTACACAAAAAAATGGTTTCCCGTTATTCAGCATGCTGGTCAGTTTTGATAAGCCCGGCATCTGGGATGGTGAGATGCTGGTAATCGGCACGACGGCAAACATTCCAAAATCAATTATGGCTGCAGCTCCGATGGAGCTAAGCGGTATTGCCAGGGTGCCTTACCCTGTTTCGCGTGGCTGGGGTAATGAAGATAAACCGGCTATTACCAGACAGCAAAGTGGCTTGGGTGCAGGCACAGGAGTGTTAATGGAATTTGAATCCATGCTTAAGGCTGGCCGTTCCATTGTTTTGCTCGCAGCAGACAGTGAGGCAGACTTGCGGCATTTGGGGGAAGCTCTGTTGGATCCCGCTGTACAGGCGGCACTGAAAGGCGGCATCGCCTTAATCGATTTAACCAAGCCCGAGTACTCGGTATCAACCATGATTGAAGGCAAAAAATACACCACAGGAAGTGGTGGAAAAATTCCTGTCCTCGATTTTCTCCTGCATAAATATCCCTACATCTTCTACGGATTGGCCGCATTTATCGTGGTGATGCTTGGAATGCTGGGATTTTTTGCATTGCGTCGTTTACGGGCACAGCGAATGCTGGGGACGGGGCAAGCGAAATGAACTAAAGGTTGCGCCACAAAGGGTTTGCATTGTTCCTGAAAAAATGCTTCAATTACGCCATTGTTCACCCGTTGAACGCAATGGTTAAATCGCAGTGCTTACCGACGAATACCGCTACAAAATCCTGAAACGACTGGAAGCCAATCCTGAAATTAGCCAACGCGAACTCGCGCAGGAGCTAGGCATCAGCTTGGGCAAAGCGAATTATTGCTTACGCGCATTGGTGCAGAAAGGCCTGCTCAAGATCAACAATTTCCGCAATAACCAAAACAAAACCGCCTATCTATATTTGTTAACCCCTGGGGGCATAGAAGAAAAAGCCAAAGTTACCTTGCGTTTTATGCAACACAAAGTGCGGGAGTATGAAGCGTTAAAACACGAGATTGAGTTGCTGCAACGTGAGGCGGAGCAAAAGGGTTTGCTGGATAAGTTTGATGTTAATAAATTGCGGGAGGAAAAATGAAAGCAGTGATTCTTGCAGGTGGGTTGGGAACGCGAATCAGCGAAGAAACCTCCACACGTCCCAAGCCTATGGTTGAAATTGGCGGTAAGCCGATTCTTTGGCACATCATGAAAACTTATTCTGCCCATGGAGTAAACGATTTCGTGATTTGTTGTGGCTATAAGGGCTATGTTATCAAAGAATACTTTGCCAACTATTTCCTGCACATGTCCGATGTAACCTTTGATATGCAAAATAACAAGATGGTAGTTCATTATCAAAACGCCGAGCCGTGGCGTGTCACACTGGTTGATACAGGTGAGAACAGCATGACCGGAGGACGGTTGAAGCGCGTAGCTGGCTATGTAAAGGATGAAGAAGCATTCTGCTTTACTTACGGGGATGGTGTCTCTGATGTCGATATATCCGCCCAGTTGGCATTTCATAAGCAACACGGCAAGCGTGCAACGGTCACTGCAGTACAACCTCCCGGACGTTATGGTGCGCTCAACATGGATGGAAAGTCAGTACGCGGCTTTATCGAAAAACCGCAAGGCGATGGTGGCTGGATAAACGGGGGGTTTTTTGTTTTATCGCCAAGCTGTATAGACCTGATCGTTAATGACAGTTCTTCTTGGGAAGGTGAGCCGCTTAGCAAACTTGCAACTCAAGGTGAGCTGATGGCCTATAAGCATGGCGGCTTCTGGCAACCAATGGACACACTGCGTGATAAAAATCATTTGGAAGAACTCTGGCAAAACGGCAAAGCTCCATGGAAGGTCTGGGAGTGAATCCGGGCTTTTGGCATGGTAAGCGTGTCTTTTTAACGGGTCATACCGGGTTTAAAGGTGGCTGGTTGTCGCTATGGCTGCAATCCATGGGCGCGGAAGTACATGGCTATGCGCTTAATCCTCCGACCGCGATCAATCTGTTTACTGTGGCAGAAGTTGGCAAAGGTATGGCGAGCAGCAATATCGCCGATATCCGCGATGCCGATAAACTGCGGGAAGCTATGCAAACCGCGCGACCAGAAATTATTTTTCATTTGGCCGCACAACCTCTGGTGCGTTATTCCTACGCACAACCAGTAGAAACCTATGCGGTGAACGTGATGGGAACGGTACACTTACTCGAAGCAGTGCGCGTCACGCCTGGCGTGAAAGCGGTAGTGAATGTCACCACTGATAAATGCTATGAAAATAGAGAGTGGGTATGGGGTTACCGCGAAAATGAAGCGATGGGCGGTTTTGATCCCTATTCGAGCAGCAAAGGTTGTGCAGAATTGGTTACGTCCGCTTATCGACAATCATTTTTGGAGCCAGCCGGCATCGCATTGGCAAGCGCAAGAGCTGGAAACGTAATTGGTGGCGGTGACTGGGCGGCAGATCGTTTGATTCCGGATTTTCTGCGTGCCATGGATGCAAGCGAAACATTGAAGATACGTTCCCCGCAATCCACGCGACCCTGGCAACATGTGCTGGAACCGTTGTCCGGTTATCTGGTATTGGCAGAAAAACTATATGCGGGTGGCTCTGACTTCGCCGGGGCTTGGAATTTCGGTCCAGACGATGAAGATGCCCGTTCGGTACAATGGATTATTGAGCGTTTGGCTGAAGTGCGCAAAGACGTAAATTGGCAATATGATGAGATGTCGCAGCCACACGAGGCAAATTATCTTAAATTGGATAGCAGCAAAGCACGTAGCCAGTTAAATTGGCAACCACGCTGGCGGCTACAGGCTGCATTGCAAAAAACGCTGGAATGGCACGAAGCATGGCACAAGGCCGCAAATATGCACTCGATCACATTGACACAGATAACCAATTATCAATCTTTAAGGCAAAACGGTTAGTCATGTCGCGCTTCGATTTTATCCCGACCCCTTTAGCCGGTTTGAAGGTAGTGCAACGCAAGGCGATAGAAGATCATCGCGGCTTCTTGTCGCGTTTTTATTGTGCTGAGGAATTCGTTGAAGCGGGTATTAACAAGCCCATAGCACAAATCAACCACACATTTACACGCAAAAAAGGCGCGGTGCGCGGCCTGCATTTCCAATACCCGCCGCATGCCGAGACAAAATTTGTGAGTTGTTTGCAAGGAGAAATATGGGATGTGGCAGTTGATCTCCGGCGCGACTCACCTACCTTTTTGCATTGGTACGGTGAAATTCTTTCCGCAGCCAATCGTAAAAGTTTGTTTATCCCGGAAGGTTATGCTCACGGTTTCCAGGCATTGACCGAGGATTGCGAACTGATTTATCTTCACTCCGCCACATATCATCCCGAAGCCGAAGGTGCGCTGAATGTATCTGACCCAAGGCTAAATATCGCATGGCCTTTGCCTATCTGCGACCTTTCCGAACGGGATCGCACCCACCCGTTTATTAGCCAGGATTTTCAAGGAATTTACCCCTGATATGAAATGCCGTCACTGCAATACTGAATTAACACTACCCCTGATCGATTTGGGCACCGCACCCCCATCCAATGCCTATCTCACCGGACAGGCGCTGCATGCGCCGGAAAAATATTTTCCATTGCGTGTGCTGGTGTGTACCGAATGCTGGCTGGTACAAACTGAAGATTATGCCGGAGCGAGCGAGTTGTTTGCCGCCGACTATGCATACTTCAGTTCATTTTCGACAACCTGGCTAAAACATGCTGAAAAATATGTCACCGATATGGCAGCCCGATTCGGATTGAACGGAAATTCTCATGTCGTCGAGGTGGCAGCGAATGATGGCTACTTGCTGCAATATGCCAAGGCTCGCGGTATTCCTTGTCTGGGTATCGAGCCAACAACCAGCACCGCCAATGCGGCACGTGCTAAGGGCATTGAAATCGTCGAGGAATTCTTTGGGGTGAGGTTGGGGCAGCAACTTGCGGCGCAAGGCAAGCAAGCCGACTTAACTGCGGCGAATAATGTATTAGCACATGTGCCGGACATTAACGATTTCGCGGGTGGATTTGCTGAACTGCTAAAACCGGCAGGCGTGGCAACTTTCGAATTCCCGCATTTACTGCGCCTGGTATCCGAAAATCAGTTCGATACCATCTATCATGAACACTATTCTTATCTTTCACTGCTTGCGGTAAAGCGGATTTTTGAGCGTAACGGACTGAGTGTGTTCGATGTTGAGGAGCTATCTACCCATGGCGGCAGCCTGCGGGTTTACGCACAACGCAAAAATACGGGCAAGCGCGAAATAAGCCCGAATGTGGACAAACTTTTGAATCAGGAAACAGCTGCGGGAATGACCAATGCTGCGTTCTATGCTGGCTTCCAGGAGAAAGCTAATCGGGTAAAAAATGATTTTCTGTCATTCCTGATTGAAGCCAAGCACGCAGGCAAGACAGTAGCCGGATATGGCGCAGCAGCCAAAGGCAATACCTTGCTGAATTACGCAGGGGTTCGTCCTGATTTGCTGTCTTATGTGGTGGATCGCAATCCTGCCAAGCAAGATAAATTCTTGCCCGGCTGCCGCATTCCAATCGTTGCCGAAGAACAGTTAAAACAAACTCGTCCGGATTACGTGCTGATCTTGCCCTGGAACTTGCGCACTGAAGTCATCGAGCAACTGGACTACATTCGTGAATGGGGCGGGCAGTTCGTTACGGCTGTGCCGAATATTAAAATTACCTAAGGCAGAATCAGTAATTACATAGGGGAGTACTTGACATGAGCGACCTAATAAGAATTGAGAACCTAAAAAATCTGATTATCGAAATAAGAGGCAATACAGTTTTGCTCGATGCTGATGTAGCAGTGATTTATGGGGTTGAGACAAAAAGAATCAATGAGGCTGTAAAAAACAATCCTGATCGATTCCCTTTGGGATATGTTATCGAGTTGAATGACGACGATAAAGATGAACTGGTCGAAAATTTCGACCGGTTCAACAGGCTAAAGCATTCATCTATAACCCCCAAGGCTTTTACGGAAAAAGGCTTGTATATGCTGGCCACCATTCTCAAAAGCCAGCAAGCCTTACAGGCAACGCTGTCCATCATAGAAACCTTTTCAAAAATCAGAGAGCTATCAAGAAACATCAAAGAGCTATCCTCAATTCAAGACAAGGGAGAACAAAAATTACTTATGAAAAAAAGCGGTGAGCTAATCGCCGAAATTTTCGATGAAGATTTGCAAACCAGCGACACAGAAACGTCAATCGAACTGAATTTTGCTGTTTTGAAATTTAAACATACGATCAAAAAGAAAAACAAATGAATGCCAATTCATCCATAAAGATTGCGGTGACAGGAGCCAGTGGTTTTATCGGGCGGCATGTGCTGGCCGAGTTAAAAAAACACAGCGTGGAAATTGTTGCGGTCACACGCAACTCTGCACGACTGCGTGATTTGGATGAATCCATTCGTGTTGTGGAAATGGATATTGCCAGCCCCCCATCAGATTGCTTTAAACGTTTAGGTAAACCAGATAGCTTGATTCATTTGGCTTGGGACGGGTTGCCAAATTACAAGTCGCTGCATCATTTTGAAACTGAGTTGCCCAGGCAATACTATTTCCTTAAGACCATGATTGAGGCTGGGTTACCGGCATTGTTGGTGACTGGAACTTGTTTTGAATATGGAATGCAATCCGGCTCGCTCTCAGAAGAAATACAGGCGAAACCAAACAATCCATATGGTTATGCCAAGGATGCGTTAAGGCAACAGTTGGCATTTCTGAAATCAGCCAAGCCATTCAATCTGACTTGGGCAAGACTTTTTTATATGTATGGCGAAGGTCAACCCAATACTTCACTTTATTCCAAGTTAAAAGAAGCCGTGTTGCGCGGCGACAAGGTGTTTAACATGTCCGGCGGTGAACAATTGCGCGACTACTTACCCGCTGAAGAGGTTGCGCGCCAGATTGTTCGATTGGCGCTGACTCAGTGCGATATTGGAGTTGTAAATATTTGCTCTGGAGAACCCATTTCAGTACGCCGATTGGTGGAACAGTGGCTAAATGAAAATAACTGGAAAATAGAACTTAACCTAGGCCATTATCCCTATCCAGATTATGAACCGATGGCATTTTGGGGTGAGCCGCTTTCGGAAAGTGTATTTCCAAAGGTAATGAAAGAGAGCGGAAATACATGAATGCAATTCAACAAGTGCTGATAATTGATGCGGGCCGGTCTGAGCGGAATTACTGGCGCGATCTGTGGCGTTATCGGGAATTATTTTACATCCTGGCATGGCGGGATATTCTGGTTCGTTATAAACAAACCATTATTGGTTTTGCATGGGCATTAATCAGGCCGTTTCTGACTATGGTCGTATTCGTGTTTGTGTTCAGCAAATTGGCCAAGTTGCCTTCCGAAGGTGTGCCCTATCCGATACTGGTTTTCGCCGCATTACTACCGTGGCAATTTTTCTCTAATGCATTTACCGAAGCAGGCAATAGTTTAATCAACAACGCCAACATGATCTCCAAAGTTTACTTTCCCCGTTTGGTAGTGCCTGCCAGTGCAGTGATCGTGAGTTTTGTGGATTTTTTGATCTCCGGAATAATTCTGGTTGGTTTGATGCTCTGGTACGGGTTTGCGCCTGATTGGCGAATCTTTACCCTGCCACTGTTTATTTTTATCGCCTTTGCCGCTGCAATGGGCGCAGGACTTTGGATTGCGGCGCTAAATGTCAAATACCGGGATTTTCGTTATATCATTCCCTTTGTGGTGCAATTCGGACTCTATGTTTCGCCAGTCGGGTTCAGCAGCACCATCGTTCCCGAACAATGGCGGTTGCTCTACTCCTTAAACCCGATGGTGGGCGTGATTGACGGATTTCGCTGGGCTATTCTGGGGGGCAATACCCAGTTTTACTGGCCCGGCTTTTTACTCTCCCTATCTCTGGTTCTGGTGATATTGGTCACTGGGATAGCTTATTTCCGTAAAATGGAAAAAACCTTTGCGGACGTGATCTGATGTGCTCTGTGACGGCAATGGCTTGACAATAAATCGTTTATAAACGAAAATAATCATGTACGAAATCCGGCACTATCTGACCCCAGACGAAAAAGATGTTTATCTGGACTGGCTTAAGCAGGTTCGCGATAACGTAGCCAAGACTGCAGTTGTGAGGCGAGTGAACCGCATTGAGCAAGGTAATTTTGGCGATCAC
>JBEBGP010000253.1:0-3202 GCA_040081045.1 Candidatus Nitrotoga sp. | reverse complement strand
CATGTGCGCGCGCAAAGCTGTTCTGAAAAACATGGGCAGTGCGTAATGCCCGACACTGGCGCTGCTGCCGCGTATGCCTTTTTCGGTCGTGCCATAATATTTGCTGCGGTACGTGCTGCCCGCATACGGTTGATACCAGTCATCCACCCATTCCGAGACGTTGCCCGCCATATCCATCACGCCGAATGGTGATTTGTCTTCCGGATATGAGCCAATGGGTGCGATTGGGTTATCTTGATTGCGATCGGCCAGCTTGTCGTTCGCCTGGCCGCCGTTGGTTTTTTTAATATCAAATACATTGCCCCAGGGATACTCGTACCCCTGTTTGCCGCGCGCGGCAATTTCCCACTCATTCTCAGTGGGCAAGCGCTTTTTCAGCCAGGTGCAATATTTTTGCGCATCACTCCAGGTGACTGACATGACAGGCAGGTTGTCTTGCGCGCGTTGAATTTTCAGCAGCTCCTTTAAGAGTTGTTTATGGCTCATGGTGGTGGTGTCCATGTCCAATAAAAAATATTCGGTGGCCACGCGCCGCAGAAAATCCAGCTTGAAAGCGGCCAGTCTTTTTTCGCTGACGTTATATCCGTTCTGCACCCATGCAGTGGGTGCGGGGTGATTGGTCGCCAGCACAAATTTTTTAAATTGGGTGTTGGTCACTTCATATTTATCGATCAGAAAGGCGGGTATTTTGACCGTGTGCAGCGGGTGTTCATCCACAAACAGCGGTTCGATAAAACCAAACTCTTTTTGTTGGTTCTTGTCATCGGTTTTGTTGCTGCCGATGGTATATTCACCGGCTGGAATTTGCACCATATTGGGCGGAAGCTTTGCGGCTTGTGTGGTAGCCGTCAGGCACAGAAATATTGCGCCGATGATAAGAGATGCGGGCGCGATGTGAATGCTATACAGCGTGTGTTGTTTGGGTTTTAGCCCATTACAACCACGGTGCGGGTACATGGAGGATTTAATCTGAGGTTTTTCAGATAGGATGGATATTGGTGTGTGGTTCATTATTGATCTCTTCTTTTGTTGCTGAATCTTTCGCACAACGAAAACCAAAGGTTGCATTTTTTACGCGCTGGTCAAAAAAGGCGCGATTAAAAACAGGGGCTGAAATGCCGCATTCGTAAAACGTGCAATCCCACCACGAGCCGCCTTTCAGCGTTTTATATTGTTCACCATAATTTTCGCTGGGGCGGGTGTTGCCCGGATACGCGGTGTACCAGGAATCGGTCCATTCCCACACGTTGCCGGACATGTCATACGCGCCGTATGGGCTGGTGCCCCCGACAAATGCCCCGACCGGTGTGGTGTCCCCCTTTTTATTCAGGCTGGCCCAGCGTGCAGGGGTGTTGGCATAGCTGTGTTCAAATTTATCACCCCACGGAAAAGTGCGCCCATCAGTACCGCGCGATGCCTTTTCCCACTCGGCTGAGGTTGGCAAACGTTTGTTTGCCCAGACACAATAATCATGCGCGTCATACCATGAGACAAAGGTAACCGGATGATCTGTCTTGCCTTCTGGAAAAGTGCGATTGCTGAAATGGGAGGGTGATCTGCGCTTAGTCGCCTGGATAAAGGCTTTATATTGTAAATTGGTTACTTCGTATTGGTCGATAAAAAATGTGGGCAAGGTTAGGCTATGTTGCGGACCTTCATCGGCTAAACGGGAGTTACTGCCCATTAAAAATGATCCCGCCGGCACGGGTACCATTTTGTTGGGCCGCGAGCCGATGCGCGAGTCGTCATAGTAAAGCGGGTAGCGCATGCCTGCTGCTCCGGATAATGTTGCGGTGTCCGCAGGTAATTTTGGCGGCAGTTTGGGCGAGGCTTTGGGAATACTATCTTGTGCCGGAAATTTTTGTGCTGAAAATTCAGCAACTCGTACAAGGCCATTCGCGGATATTTTTAGCCCGCGACTATGGCATGTGACGCATTCAGCCGGCAGGTTAAGCGAGCGTGTTTGAGGTTTGCTGGTAGAAAATGCTTGAGTGGACAAATTCCCGGTGGTAGAAGAACGGGCTGAAAATGATTGCGCGGCAACTTCTTCCCCCGCGCGATGGCAACTGCCACACGGTTTGCTTGCAGGTATATTGTGATAGTGTGGGGCTTGGCGGGGGGGCATTTCTGCAGCACTTACCTGGAGCAACGAACCCAGTGCTGCTCCCACGATCATGATAGGTAACCAGGCAAAATTGAGTGCTGACTGAGAAATCCAGTTAAATTTCATGCCGACCTTAAAAAGTATTCAGTTAAAATATACACAACAATAATGCCTGTAAAACTGTTTAGCTTATGACATACAACCGTTACTGAAATTCCCCAAGGAAATTTCACAGAGAAATTCCACAGGAAAATCACGCGGTAGGATACCTTAAAATCTCCGGGTAGTGGTAAAGTGAGCCACGCGGCTTGCGCTTCCCTAGTATATTTCTTGAACGTTTTTAGAAAAAAATCCCATGGCAGTCACCATAAAAAGTCCGCAGGAAATTGAAAAAATGCGTGTTGCCGGACGCTTGGCCAGTGAGGTGTTGGATTTCATCACATCTTCAGTGCAGCCCGGCATTACCACCAACGAGTTGGATAAGTTGTGCCACGATTATATGGTCAATGTGCAGCGAACCATTCCTGCGCCGCTTAACTACGCGCCGCCCGGCTATGCGCCTTATCCAAAATCCATCTGCACATCCGTTAATCATCAGGTTTGTCACGGTGTGCCTGGCGATAGAATGCTCAAGCAGGGCGATATTGTTAACATAGACATCACCACCATTAAACAAGAATATCACGGTGACACCAGCCGCATGTTTTACGTGGGCGAGCCTTCTATACAGGCGCGGCGTTTGTGTGAGGGTACCTATCAGGCGATGTGGCGCGGCATTCGCCGGGTGAAACCGGGCGCGTATCTGGGCGATATCGGCTTTACCATACAAAGTTTTGCGGAAGGATTGGGCTATAGTGTCGTGCGCGAATTTTGTGGGCACGGCATCGGCAAGAATTTTCATGAAGAGCCGCAAATACTGCACTATGGTAAACCCAATACTGGCATGAGGTTGGAGGCTGGCATGATCTTCACCATTGAGCCGATGATTAATGCGGGCCGCGCCGATATCAAACAGCTTAGCGATGGTTGGACCATTGTCACCAAAGATCACAGTCTGTCCGCGCAATGGGAGCATACCGTGCTGGTGACTGAAACGGG
>JBEBGP010000185.1:0-12082 GCA_040081045.1 Candidatus Nitrotoga sp. | reverse complement strand
GCACAGGACGCCGCAGCACCTGCTGCTGCTGCACCTGCTGTTGCAGCAGGTACTGATCCTATTTTCACAGCAAACAAAGTGGAAATACCTGAAGAAAGACTGGCCATTATCAAGGCAAATAAATTCCTTTGTCATACTTGTCACAAGATTGAAGGCGCGATGATTGGCCCGCCTTGGATGGCTGTAGCCACAAAATACAAAGGTCAAACAACCTACTCTTTCGGGGGCCCAGGTTACAAAGATTTCAAAGGGAAAAATGATTATCCAGTAGAAGAACTGCCCTTGGTTGACGGTCTGGTGAAGAAGGTTTCGCTTGGTGGTAACGGTGGCGGCATCGGCAATTGGAAAGAAACCCATGGAATTAAAGCGCCCATGCTGAATAATGACGGTAAGCTTGCAAAACAAGCAGAAATTAGAGACATGGTTGAATTCGTTTTGAGCTTAGCCAAGTAATCGCATTACGCATTGCATAACGTACGAATCTGAAGTCGGCGTTAATGCCGATTTCAGTTTTGGTACGTTGTTTAGAGGGTACTTCTAAAAATTCAAAGTTCTAAGCGAGACAAGGCACGAGCAGGAAATTGCGACGCAGCATATAGCTGATATGTAAGGAGCAATTTTTTGTGAGCAACGAAGTATTGCGACGAAATTTGGATTTTTAGAAGTGCCCTAAAGCGATATAGCACTTTGTTACTTTGATCATTCCTCCAAAGTGACCCCGCCTTGAAGACCATCTCTGTCGCAACATTCACTTTACACTGCCTGTGGTTTGGTCTTTAGGTTTTGAATAACACCAGATCATGCTGACATGCCTCTCCTATTTAATTGATCTACTTAAAAACAATTTTTTGAGAGCAACACAGCCTGGCAACATGAGTTGGATTTTCTGAGATGTCCTTCAATAAGCAAAACTTTCGCAACACTTCTCACGCCAAATTAGCCGTGCGTCAAATTGACAAGCCAACCTGAGCTACGCATAATCCGCGAGTCCCAAATTTTCAGGCTCGCCACGTTATGCTACGCATGCACCCCTCTCTCTCTCCAGCGTTATTCATACTTATAGCTGCCACACTGGCCGCTTGTAACAAACCTGAAACACCCACCGCACAGGGATACGGACGCGGTGATCTGGTGGTTAAAATTGGCGCGGTTGCCCCGCTCACGGGCGCACAAGCACACCTCGGCAAAGACAATGAAAACGGCGCGCGCATGGCAATTGAAGATGCGAATGCGCAAGGTGTCGTGATTGCGGGGCGCAAGGTGAAGTTTGAATTATTGAGTGAGGACGATCAGGCCGATCCCAAAACCGCCACCATCGTTGCGCAAAAATTGGTGGATGCGAAAGTCAGCGGGGTGATCGGTCATCTCAACTCCGGCACTTCGATCCCTGCTTCCAAAATTTATAGCGACAACGGCATCGTACAAATTTCCCCTTCCGCCACGGCTGTAAGCTATACAGGCAGCGGATTTAAGACTGCATTCCGAGTGATGGCCAATGACGCGCAACAAGGCAAAGTACTCGGAAACTATGCTACCCAGATACTGGGGGCGAAAAAAATTGCAGTCATAGATGATCGCACCGCCTACGGTGAAGGTTTAGCGCGGGAATTTATCAAAGCGGCACAGGCGGGCGGTACGCAAATCATCGCACATGAATACACGACAGATCGCGCGGTCGATTTCACAGCGGTGCTGACTTCGCTAAAGGGCAAACGCCCGGAATTGATCTTCTTTGGCGGCATGGATCCGCAAGGCGTGCCGATGATTAAGCAAATGCGCGCACTCGGCCTAACGGCCAAATTCATGATGGGCGATGGCGGCTATACTCCCAAACTAACCGAGTTGGCAGGTGCGGCGGCAGAGGGTGTCTATGCCTCACTGCCTGGCGTGCCGCTGAATAAAATGCCTGGTGGTTCAGATTTTTCCAGGCGCTACGAGGCAAAATTTCACCAGCCCATTCAATTATACGCACCCTACTGCTATGACGCAGTCAATGTCATGATTGCTGCTATGAAAAAAGCTGCATCGACCGATCCCGCCAAATATCTGCCCGAATTAGCCAAGCTCGGGCATAACGGTATCACTGCAAAAATTGAGTTTAATGAAAAGGGAGATTTAAAAGACGGCGCGATTACCCTGTACCAGATTCAAAAAAGCAAGTGGCAGGCGTTGCAAACGATAAGCGCTGATTCCATTACCAGCGCGCTCTAATGAATCAAGCTATACATGGCGACAGAAATCGTAGCGAGCGGTTCGGGGACGGGGGAGGCCAGCACGTAGCGACCGGAGCATACTTAGCAGTATGTGAGGATCGCGAGTACTGCCCGACTCTGCCCCCGAATTGCGCAGTAGATTTATATCGCTATGTATAAAGCAACCGGGCGACACACTGCGTGTCGCTTTTTATTTGTATGTAATTTTTTTCGTTCGGGTAAACATCAGGCCGAGTAACCAGTGGATATTTTCCTGCAACAAATCATCAACGGCCTCGTGCAAGGCAGCGTTTATTCAATGGTCGCGTTAGGCTACACCATGGTGTACGGCATACTCGGCTTAATCAATTTCGCGCACGGCGAAATTGTCATGCTGGGTGCGATGGTGGCACTGTCTATTATTCAACTGCTCACCGGCTCAGGCCTGCCCATATTTTTTGTACTACTCATCAGCCTGATGCTCTCCATGGTCATATGCATGATCCTCGGCTACAGCATGGAACGCATCGCCTATCGTCCGCTACGCAACGCCCCGCGCCTTGCGCCGCTCATCACCGCAATCGGCCTCTCCATAGTTTTGCAAACTTTGGCGATGATGTTTTGGGGACGCGAATTTCATTCCTTTCCATTATTGTTTACAAATGATTCCGTCCACATTGCGGGCGCGGTGATTACCGAAGTGCAGATTATTATTATTATCCTTGCCACGTCGATGATGGGCGGCTTGTTGGTGCTGGTTCATCGCACACGTCTGGGTCGCGCCATGCGCGCTGTGGCAGAAAATCCATCCGCCGCCGCATTAATGGGGGTAAACAGCAACAGCGTCATTTCTATAACCTTCATGCTGGGTTCCGCGCTCGCTGCCATAGCGGGCATTATGATTGGCGTGAATTACGGTATCGCCCATTATTTAATGGGCGCATTGCTCGGACTGAAAGCCTTTACCGCAGCGGTACTTGGCGGCATAGGCAATCTGCGTGGCGCAATGTTGGGAGGACGATTACTGGGCTTGATTGAAAGTCTGGGTGCAGGCTACATCGGCGATTTAAGCGGCGGATTTTTGGGCAGCCACTATCAGGATGTGTTCGCATTTTTTGTGCTGATCGCCGTGCTGATTTTCCGACCATCCGGCCTCCTGGGAGAACGAGTTGCCGAACGCGCTTGATAAAAATAAACGCAATGCCTCCAATCAGAAGCGTTTAGCATGGGCGGCATTTGCCCTGCTTTCCATTATTTTATTGGCACTACCCTTCGCCATCGATGGTTTGTTTGGTCGCGGCTGGGTACGCGTGCTGGACTTTGCCCTGCTCTATATCATGCTTGCACTTGGGCTGAACATTGTCGTGGGTTACGCGGGGCTGCTCGATCTGGGCTACGTGGCATTTTTCGCTGTAGGCGCATATTGCTACGCCTTATTAGGCTCACCACAATTTGGTGTTCACCTGCCTTTTTGGATTGTCTTACCCTTGGGCGCATTACTCGCCTGTTTTTTTGGCGTACTGTTAGGTGCGCCCACATTGCGCTTGCGCGGCGATTACCTGGCAATCGTCACACTCGGTTTCGGCGAAATTATTCGCATCTTTCTCAATAATCTAAACGCGCCCATTAACATCACCAACGGTCCGCAGGGTATCAGCATGATCGATTCCATCCGCGTCGGTGAATTTTCTTTGGGGCGCACGCAGGAAATATTCGGTATCACTTTTCCTGCCGTGCATTTGCATTACTACCTGTTTTTAATATTCACGCTGCTGGTTATTTTTGTCTCGTTACGCTTGCAAGATTCACGCATCGGCAGGGCGTGGGCAGCGATACGCGAAGATGAAATCGCGGCCAGCGCGATGGGTATCAACACGCGCAATATTAAATTATTGGCCTTTGCCATGGGTGCCACTTTCGGCGGCTTGGCAGGTGGCTTATTCGCGGGCTTTCAGGGATTTGTCAGCCCGGAAAGTTTTAGCCTGACCGAGTCCATCATGATTTTATGTATGGTCGTACTCGGCGGCATGGGCAATATCAGCGGCGTGGTGTTGGGCGGGGTATTGCTGGTCGTCATTCCGGAGATCACGCGACACGTTGCCGGCACAGCACAACAGGCATTGTTGGGCAAGACAGTGATTGACCCGGAAAGCTTACGCATGTTGATGTTCGGCCTGGCGCTCATTTTAATCATGCTGTGGCGACCCGCCGGCTTGTGGCCATCCGGCCAACGACGCCGGGAATTAACCGCTTCCGCACCACCCAGTGTATGACCCAGCCCGCCGCAACCCTGCTGCAAATATCCGGCATTGAAAAACGCTTTGGCGGATTAACCGCGCTGAGTAATGTTTCGTTGCATATACAAGCGGGCGAAATATACGGCTTGATCGGCCCGAATGGCGCGGGCAAAACCACACTGTTCAATATTTTCACAGGGCTATATCAAGCCGATGGTGGAAAATTTATATTCAGCGATATTGAATATGCTGGCCGCAGCAAGCAGCACATTCTGGCCAAGGCTGGCATTGCACGCACCTTCCAGAACATTCGGTTATTTGCCAACATGAACATTCTGGAAAACGTCATGGTCGGTTGCCATGTACGCACCCACACCGGCATTTGGGGCGCGTTGACGCGACATAAAAATGCTCGCCTCGAAGAACAGCAGACGGCACATCGCGCCGCAGAATTGCTGGCCTACGTCGGCATCCACCGCGCCCACCACATGCTGGCAAAAAATTTATCTTATGGCGAACAACGCCGCCTGGAAATTGCCCGTGCGCTGGCCACCAATCCAAAATTATTAGCTTTGGATGAACCCGCCGCCGGCATGAACGCCACCGAAACAGAGAGCCTAAAATCCTTGCTGCAAACCATACGCCAAGATGGCGTAACCGTGTTACTCATCGAGCACGATGTAAAATTGGTGATGGGACTATGTGACCGTATCGCGGTGCTGGATTATGGCAAAAAAATTGCCGAGGGTGTGCCGAGCGAAGTACGAAATAATCCGGCAGTGATTTCGGCGTATTTGGGAGGTGAGATTGAGGTTTAATTGAATGCGATGGGCTGTTTGGAGTTGTCACTAAATGTAGATAAAACTGGTGTAGCAAACCTCATCGGAAAATCTAATCCCCCCCAATTCTTTCGTGATAAATTGAACAAAATTTATCAGCCAAACTTGTGGTATTACTGAATATGAAAATCAAACAATACCAAATAGATGCTTTTGCTACTAGCGCATTTGAAGGGAATCCGGCCGCCATATGTCCGCTAGAAAATTGGCTGGATGATGGCATAATTTGTCAGAGACCGCCTTTTTTACACCCTCGGAAAAAGGTTTCAAGTTACGTTGGTTCACTCCGGTTAAAGAGGTTGACCTTTGCGGTCATGCAACCCTGGCAGCAGCGCATGTTATTTTTGAGACTCTTGGTTACTCCAAGCAAGTTATCTGCTTTGAAACTCGTAGTGGCAAACTATTTGTGGCAAAGAAGGGAAGGTTATTGGAAATGAACTTTCCTGCATGTCCACCAACCCCCTGCGAACTTTCTGAAACTTTGGCTAAAGGACTCGGCCAGCGACCTATTGAGGTATTGGCTGCTGATGATTATTTAGCCATATTTGACAACGAGGCAACCGTTCGCGCGATCACACCTAACCAATCCCTGTTGAGCCAGCTTGATTTGCGCGGCATCATCATTACCGCACCTGGAGCGGATGTTGACTTTGTCAGCCGCTTCTTTGCACCCAAGTTCGGCATCCCAGAAGATCCAGTAACAGGCTCAACTCATTGTGAATTAGCTCCGTATTGGGCACACAAACTTGGCAAAAACATCTTAAGCGCAAAACAGGTTTCCAAGCGTGGTGGCAATATCACTTGCGAGATGAAAGCTGATCGCGTGTTCCTTTCAGGACAAGCAGTCACGTTTATGGAGGCAGAAATTACTTTTTAAATGTAGCGCACAATAACCAAACAGTATTAAATCCGAGTGCAGATCATATACAAAGGTCACAAATCCATTTAGTACAATAAAAATCACCCCCTATACACTACCTCCCAACCCGAATAAATTCCGATGCTATTAAAAATGTTATGAGCTTTCTAGAAGTACATAATCTAAAAATTTCTTATGGCGGCATTCAGGCAGTTAAAGGCATCTCCTTCAACATCGCACCCGGTGAGCTGGTTGCGCTGATCGGCAGCAATGGTGCGGGCAAAACCACCACGCTTAAAGCATTGGCCGGATTGCTACCGCTAGGAGCGGGTACAGTGCATTATTGTAATCGACCGATACAAAATCTTGCGGCACATGTGCGTGTGCAGGACGGCTTGGTGTTGGTGCCAGAGGGACGGGGTATTTTTTCGCGCATGGATGTGGCAGAAAATTTATTGATGGGTGCCTATAGTCGTCACGACAAAGCTGCCATCGCGCAGGATTTAACGCGCGTTTACACGCTATTTCCGCGTCTTGCCGAACGTCGTACCCAGCTGGCAGGCGGTTTGTCCGGCGGTGAACAGCAGATGGTGGCGATAGGTCGTGCGATGATGAGCCGCCCCAAGTTACTGATGCTGGACGAGCCGAGCATGGGTTTGGCGCCTATTTTTGTGGCAAAAATATTCGACATCATTCGCGAAATTTCTGCACAGGGTGTTGCTATTTTATTGGTGGAGCAGAATGCCAAGCTCGCGCTGCAAGTAGCACAACGCGGCTATGTGTTGGAGAGCGGCTTAATTACTTTGGCGGATAACGCGGCTAATTTGTTGCACAACGATGCTGTGCAGCGGGCGTATTTAGGTGGCTAACGCGCACGAAAAATGGGAACGCCCACCATGATTACAAGCACACCTCTGCCTTACTCCGCTGATGCTGTCACTTACTTTGCCGCAATTCACGATCTGCCATGGGCTATATGGCTGGATAGCAGCGGGCGCGGGCGCTACGATATTTTATGCGCGCAGCCTGTGGCAACTTTGCTGACGCATGGCGCGAGCACTGAAATAAGCGATGCTCTTGGAAGCAGAATCTCCAACGAATATCCCTTCGATTTGTTGCGCCTGATGCTGAACTCCAAAATAAATGCCGCAGGGGATTACGGGCAAATGAATGACACCCCATTTGCTGGTGGTGCGCTTGGGTATTGGGGTTACGATCTGGCACGCCGCTATATATCCTTGCCGGATTTTGCGCAGGATAACGAGCATCTGCCCGATATGGCAATCGGCATTTACGATTGGGCGATCGTATTGGATCATCTTCAACACACCGCACAGCTGGTTTCACAACATCGATATCCCGGCACGGCGCAGCGCTTGCCGCAGATTGTTAAGCGCCTGCAAAATAATAAAACAGCCCCCCAGGCAGCGTTCAATGTGCGAGGGCGTATTGACTCCAATTTCAACCGCGTTACATACGAATCGGCGTTCAACATCGCCCAACAATATTTGCGTGATGGCGATTGTTACCAGGTAAATCTGGCGCAACGCTATGTGGCTGCTGCTTCGGGCGACGCGCTGGAAGCCTATCTTGCATTGCGTCAACTCAGCCCGTCACCGTACAGTGCTTTCATGAGCTTGCCGCAGTTGCAAATTCTGTGCGCCTCGCCAGAATGTTTTTTGAAGGTACATAATGGCCTGGTTGAAACCAAACCAATCAAGGGCACGCGCCCACGCAATAACGATCCACTACAGGATAAACGCATGGCAATGGAGTTGCAGCAAAGTGAAAAAGATCGCGCTGAAAATTTAATGATTGTGGATTTATTACGAAATGATCTGGGAAAATGCTGTGTGCCAGGTTCGGTGCAGGTGCCAAAATTATTTGAGGTGGAAAGCTACGCGCAGGTGCATCATCTGGTAAGTACAGTCACCGGAAAGCTTGCACCAAATCAGGATGCGATTTCATTACTGAAAAATTGTTTCCCCGGCGGTTCAATTACTGGTGCACCCAAACAACGCGCCATGCAAATCATCGAGCAGATCGAACCAAACCGGCGCGGCATCTACTGTGGGACAATAGGCTACATAGGGTATGACGGCAATATGCAAACCAACATTGTCATCCGCACACTGGTTTACGCGCAGGGAACAATTCGCTATTGGGCGGGCGGGGGACTTGTGGCGGATTCAAATGCAGACGCTGAATATCAGGAGACGTTGGACAAAACATCGGCCATGCTGAAATTATTGCAGCGCTTTGGCGCAACACTTTAAGGAACCTGCATTATTTCATTTACTGGGTAGGCGTACCCTTGGCTCGGGCAATACGCACCACCTCTGGAATCTTGCGCAAATTGCGCATGACATTCGCCAAATGCTGGCGACTACTAACTTGTAAAGTGAAGTGCAGCGTGGTGTAGTCAACATCTTTTGTAAAATGCACATTTTCAATATTGGACTCCGCCTCCGCTATGGCTGCCGCAGCCATAGCCAGCACACCGCGCTGATTAACTACAATCAGCTTGATACCCACCTCAAATGCCTTATTAATGTGCTTGTCCCACGCCACATCCAGCCACTCGTCCGTGCCGCTGCGCCCACGGCTTAACGTCGGACAATCGTGCGTATGCACAATCAAGCCGTGTCCCTTTTGGATAATACCTATAATGGGATCACCGGGAATGGGGCGGCAGCATTTGGCAAATTGTACGGCCAATCCCTCCGTGCCGATAATTGTAACCACGCCGTGTAACGGCACATGCTCAGGCGAGCCAGGATCACCCAAACGAGCCAACTGCCGCGCTACTACCATATTCAGGCGACGACCCAGCGCAATGTCGGCCAGCACTTCGTTGCGTGACTTGACCCCACTGTCTTTAAAAAATTTTTCCCAGTGCGCAGCATCAATATCTTGCAGCTTAATCCCCAGTGAAGCATAAGCCTGGTTTAACAGCCGCTCACCCAGCGTTACCGATTCTTCAAGGTGCATGGTTTTCAGCGAATGTCGAATGGTATTGCGCGCCTTACTGGTCACCACATAACTCAACCATGCCGGATTGGGATGCGCATGGGACGCAGTAATAATTTCCACACGATCCCCGTTTCTCAATTCGGTGCGTAACGGGACAAGCTCAAAATTTATTTTGACAGCCACACAGCGATTGCCAATATCCGTGTGGACACTATAAGCAAAATCAACTGCTGTAGAGCCGCGTGGCAAAGCGAGAATTTTCCCGGTCGGGGTGAACACATACACTTCATCCGGGAAAAGATCAACCTTGAGGTGCTCCATAAATTCAACCGAGTCGGTGCTTTGGCTCAAGCTTTCCAGCAAGCTCTGCAACCACTGGTGCGTTTGCTTATGCAATTCATTAAAAGAGGAATTCTGCGATTTATATAACCAGTGTGAAGCCACACCGGCCTCGGCCACCTTGTGCATTTCATGGGTGCGAATTTGTACCTCGACCGGCACACCAAAAGGGCCGAATAAAATGGTGTGCAAAGACTGATAACCGTTGGCCTTGGGGATCGCGATGTAATCCTTAAACTTGCCTGGAATGGGTTTATACAAGCCATGTAACAGACCAAGCACCAAATAACAGGTTGGCGCTTCATCCACCAAGACACGAAATCCATAAATATCCTGCACCTCGGAAAATGGCATGGATTTCGCCTGCATCTTCAGGTAAATTCCATATAGATGCTTTTCTCGACCCTGAATTTGGGCTGCAATTTTATGCTCATCCAGGCATCTTTTAATCGCCTCTTGTATCGTGCCAATTACCTGGCGACGATTGCCGCGTGCGGCTTTCAATGCCTTGCTCAAAACAGAATAGCGGTTGGGATATAAATTTTTGAAGCCGAGGTCTCCCAGTTCCTGATAAATATCATGCAGCCCCAGCCGATTCGCGATAGGCGCATAAATCTCCAAAGTCTCGCGCGCAA
Organism: Candidatus Nitrotoga sp.; assembly: GCA_040081045.1. Classification (GTDB taxonomy): domain Bacteria; phylum Pseudomonadota; class Gammaproteobacteria; order Burkholderiales; family Gallionellaceae; genus Nitrotoga. Next base: position 2,008 of record JBEBGP010000185.1, on the reverse strand, counting down.
TGCGCTCACTTTTCTCACGCGACATAGATTCCAACGTCCGCATGTTATGCAAACGATCTGCCAATTTAATCAAAATTACACGCACATCACGCGCCATCGCCAGCAACATTTTGCGGAAATTTTCAGCCTGTGCATCCTCTGTCGTTTGAAACTCCATTCGCGCCAGCTTGCTCAAGCCATCCACCAAAATCGCAACAGGTTTGCCAAATTTCTCGGCCACCTCTTCAGTACTCACGCCGGTATCTTCTACCACGTCATGTAGCAGCGCAGCCACAATCGCCTGCGCGTCAAGATGCAGCGGGGTAAGTATTCGCGCAACGGCTATAGGGTGAGAGACATAAGGGTCACCGGACTTGCGCAGCTGGCCCTCGTGGGCTACTGCACTAAATTCAAGTGCGCGCTGAATACTTTTTACATCGCGGGGAGGCAGGTAAGCAGAAACTTCCTGCAGGAGCGTTTTGGCATCTGGCATGCTTAAACCTACTGTGTCATTAAACTGCTCAAGGACGACCCGTGGAAGTAAACTTCAACAGCGTTACACCCTGGTTTAGAATGCGGAGCGGAGCCGCACGACAGCAGACTGTACATCAACCGCACTTCCTTATAAAACTCCCCCTACACTGCGTCCTCTTGGGCAATTTCTAAACACATCGAAATTCATCCGCGGTATTGCTTCAAACATTAAACAACCAATTCACGCTGCAGCATTTCCAAGCCAACTTTACCCTCACTAATTTCACGCAAGGCTATAACGGTCGGTTTATCTTTATTTTCTTCGACCAAACAGCTCGCGCCATTGGTCAATTGCCGCGCACGATACGCGGCTACCAGCGTCAATTCAAAACGGTTTGGAATACAAGTCAAACAATCATCAATGGTAATGCGAGCCATACGGTCACCTCTTTATTTTTGTAACTGGTTAATTAAATTTTGATGCACGGACATCTGCCTGGCACGTCGCAACGATTCGGCGACGATAATAGCCTGTAGCTGTCTTAATGCATCATCCAACACATCGTTGATAATAACATAATCAAACTCGACCACATGCGCGATGTCAGCTTGCGCGGCCTGCAACCGCCTGGCTATGACCTCGGCACTGTCCTGCGCCCTGCCCTGCAAACGATATTTCAATGCCTCCAGAGAAGGGGGTAAAATAAATATTCCAATGCTGGCGGGAAATTTTCGCCGCACCTGCTGCGCGCCCTGCCAGTCTATCTCCAGCAAAATATCACGCCCGCTGGCAATTTCTGAGGCAATCCACGATTGCGATGTGCCATACAAATTACCATACACCTCGGCGCTCTCGATAAAATCGCCATGCTGCGCCATCGATAAAAAGGTTTTGCGGCTGACGAAGTGATAGTCTTTACCCTCTACTTCTGCCGGGCGCGGCGGGCGCGAGGTATAAGAAACCGACACTTTGATGGGCTGATTACTGACCAGCAACGCATTCACCAAACTGGTTTTACCCGCCCCGGAAGGGGCACAGACAATAAATATATTTCCTGACATAATGCCCTCCTATTCTATATTTTGAATCTGTTCGCGCATTTGCTCGATCAGCAATTTCATTTCCATGGCGGCATAAGCCACTTCCACATCAACAGATTTTGCGCCCAATGTATTCGCTTCACGATGCAGTTCCTGCATCAAAAAATCCAGCCGCTTGCCCACTGCACCGCCCCGCATTAACACGTGCCGCACCTCATTCAGATGTGTTTGCAAACGCGAAAGTTCTTCGTTCACATCAATTTTACTGGCAAACAAAGTGATTTCCTGAAGTATACGTTCATCATTGCTATTTTTAAGCGCGGCGTGTAGGCGTGCTATCAATCGCTCTTCATACATGGCAATAGCGGCGGGAATGCGCGGGGCAACTTGGACACATAAGCCAAGTATCTGCGTAATCCGCTGTTCCAAAAACAAAACCAGCTTTTCACCCTCACGCGCGCGAGACGCGGAAAAATCCGCCAAAGCTTGCTGTAATGCCTGCATTGCCGCTGCG
>JBEBGP010000288.1:0-3233 GCA_040081045.1 Candidatus Nitrotoga sp. | reverse complement strand
GAGATACATGGACAATGACGGGCACACCGTATCCGCGCTCAAGGTATAGGCGCGCACGACATTGTCCGGCAGCATGGTGATTTTATCGCCTGGCATATATACCGTGGACATACGCTGTGCCGCGATTAAATCTATCGGCGACCCAGGTGGAATGGTGAGCGTGGGCGCGGCAATGTGTATGCCTATTCGCCAATTGCCATTGGCTAGTTTGCTTACTGAAAATGCGTCATCCACTTCTGTCGTGTGGGCATCATCAATGCTGAATGCGACACCCTCTGCCAGGGGTAATTCGGGATGCGGATCAACTACCACTTCCGGAAACCCTGTGCCACGCGGAAAGTTCTCAAACAGAAAACGCTGCAAGTGATACGCATGGGAAGAGGGCAGTGCGCCGCAGCGCTCCAATAAATGCGCCGCCGATAAATGCGTGGTAGCACAGGCGGCTTCCAGCGCCTTGACTTCGAGCGTATTGCGATCGGGTTTATATAGCAATTGCGGCAGCTTGTCGGCAAATTCCGGGGGGAGAGTGTAATGTTCCAACTCGGCAATATAGCGCGCCTGCAAGGCTGCCAGCAGACGCTTCTTTTCCGCGCTGGCCAGTGCTGATTTTAACGCCTCGGGCGGCGCGGCTTTGTAACGGCCTTTGCCTTTTTTGTAAAAGTGCATAGGCGATGAATGCAACCGGATCAGTATGCCCGCCGCTTCTGCCGGAGTGGGCGGATGTCCGAAATATTCGGCAGCCAACTCGTCAAAACCAAATTCTTCGACGGGACAGCATTCCCATAAAAAATCCGTATCCATGCCGGCAGCTACATTTTCTGCTGTCGCCATAAACTCATCCAGACCCGGATGGGTGAAACGCAACAAGACATGAGAGGCTTTTATTTTACTGCGTTTGCCGTGTGTGCTTGCCACCTGCAAGGAGGTCACCGAGTCAGCCAGTATCGCGCCAACCTTGAAGCTACCTTCTTCTTCGTAAAAAATATTCATGGGAAATGGCGAGGGGGAATGCGGTAACAAACAAGTATAATTGTATCCTGCCGGGGAAGGTCAATATTTTGTTAACTATTGCGGTATGATTGCCTTGGCGTACTTTAATTTTCGGATAATTACGCCCCGTTATTCTCAAATTTTTAAAGCATATTTGCGGGAGACTCTCATGAAAATATTCATTATGTCACTAGTTGTTTTTTTTACTTTAAGCCCATCCCATGCGCAAGCTGATCCTGCCGAACCGGGTGATAGGCATCAAGGTCGTGCGCGCGGGCATATGGCCGACAGCATGTTTAAAAGAATGGATGCCAATGCTGATAATGAAATTTCAAAATCCGAATTTGAAGCTTTTCATGCGACGAGATTTAAAGAGCTGGACAGTAACGCAGATGGCAAGCTGACCAAAGAAGAAGTGGAAGCACTGCATGGCAAAATGAAAGAGCACGCAAGGTCGAATTTTGACGAGCGCTTTAACAAGGCCGATGTGAATAAAGATGGCTCGTTGTCAGCCGAAGAGGCGAAAAAAACGCCGATCTTGGCTAAATATTTTGTTGAAATTGATACCAATAAAAATGGTTTGATTACGCTTGAAGAAGTTCGTGTCACTATGAATGCAATGCATCGCGGGGAAAAGAAGTCCGGTGAGGATCAGAATCATGGCAAGGATAAAAAAATGTAGTTTATGCCGATTTTTTGCGGGCAATATGATATGGCGCGCAAGTTGGATTTTAGATGTTCTCAAATTGCACCTGCCAAGTGCGCCTGTTCATCTGCATGATAACTGCTGCGTACCATCGGTCCGCAAGCGGCATGTGAAAAACCCATTTCACTGGCTGCGTCTTCAAACATTTTGAAGGTGTCGGGATGCGCGTAGCGCAACACCGGCAGGTGTCCTTCTGAAGGTTGCAAGTATTGCCCCAGCGTAAGCATGTCCACATTGTGTGCGCGCAAATCGCGCATGGCCTGCAGTATTTCCCCATCCGTTTCACCCAAGCCCAGCATTAATCCGGATTTGGTGGGTATGTGCGGGAAACGCACCTTGAAATCTTTTAGCAGTTTCAGCGAATGCAAATAGTCCGCGCCGGGACGCGCCAGCTTGTACAAGCGCGGCACAGTTTCCATGTTGTGATTCAATACATCCGGCAAACTGTTGGACAACACGTTCAGCGCGACTTCCAGCCTGCCTCTGAAATCCGGTACCAGTATTTCCAGTTTAGTCAACGGTGAAGTGACGCGTATGGCATTCAGGCAATCGACGAAATGCTGTGCGCCGCCATCGCGCAAATCGTCCCGGTCAACACTGGTGATGACTACGTATTTTAATTTTAGCAAGGCGATGGATTGTGCGAGATGGGCGGGTTCATTGGTATCCGGTGGCAATGGTTTGCCATGACCGACATCACAAAAGGGACAGCGTCTGGTGCATAAATCGCCAAGAATCATGAAGGTTGCCGTGCCTTTGCTGAAACATTCGCCGATGTTTGGACACGAGGCCTCCTCGCACACTGTATGCAATTTATGGTCGCGCAACAGCCGTTTTACATCGTGATAGCCTTGCCCATTGCCAGTTCTGGCGCGTATCCAAGCAGGCTTACGCAGGCGTTCCTGCAAGGGAATAATTTTGATCGGATTGCGCGCGGTTTTAGCCGCGCCTGTTTGTTTCTCAGGAACTTCCGATTGGTTGTCGGGAAGACTTGGAATATTCATGGCTATCATTTTCTTTCAATTAAGCTGGCGTTGGCTCGGAATTATCGTATAGTTGCCCCCCATTCACCAAGCAGTTTATGTTTACGAAAGCCACGCATAGATGCGTGCATAGCGATCAGATTAGGATAAAGATATGGCAGGCGGTAGTTTATTGGTTTTACTCGACGATATAGCAGCAGTGCTGGACGACGTAGCCGTGATGACCAAAGTTGCCGCGAAAAAAACCGCAGGCGTGCTGGGTGATGATCTCGCGCTGAACGCACAACAAGTATCGGGTGTGCGCGCCGAACGTGAGCTACCCGTGGTGTGGGCGGTAGCTAAAGGCTCGCTTGTCAATAAATTGATCCTGGTACCCTCGGCATTATTGATTAGCTGGGCCGCACCCTGGTTAATCTTGCCCTTGCTGATGATAGGCGGACTCTATTTATGCTTTGAAGGATTTGAAAAAATCGCGCATAAATTTCTACATTATTCTAAAAAAGAAGATCAAGCCCATCACGCGGAATTGCTCAGTGTGGTGGCGAATCCCTATA
>JBEBGP010000021.1:0-3240 GCA_040081045.1 Candidatus Nitrotoga sp. | reverse complement strand
GCGCACCCAAAGTAAAAATCAGGATTATTTAAGGGCGGCCACTGATGCCGCCGGATACCAATACCGCGCATATTTTTTTCGATGTGCGACGAGATTAAATTTCTGGCCTGACATTATTACCTCGATTGCACCATCCTCATCTGAACGCAACACCACACTATCCAGCGCAAGATAGCGTTTAATGACTTCCGGTTTGGGATGCCCGTAGCTATTTCGGTAGCCCGCCGTGACCACTGCATATTGCGGATGCACGGCAGCGACAAAATCCGCAGTGGATGAGGTTTTGCTGCCATGGTGCGGCACGACCAACAATGTGCTGGGCAGCCGGTGCGCATGGTGCTGCAATAATTGCCGCTCCGCTTCGCGCTCTATATCGGCAGTCAGCAAAACACTGTGCGCGCCAACACTTATTTTCAGCACACAGCTACGGTTGTTATCGCTAATTTCTGGTGAGGCGTAGCCAGCTGGATCCGGGTGCAATATTTCAAACTGCACGCCATCCCAATTCCAGTGTTGCCCCGCCGCACAATGGCTGCTGTGCCCGGACAACTGCATCAACTCATGTTCACTCGCAAGCGATGATGATAGCCAGTCTATGGGCAAGGTCTGCAGAATAGAACGCGCGCCACCTGTGTGGTCGTTATCGTCGTGCGTCAGCAATAAACCATCCAGCCGGGTGATACCCATGCCGCGTAGTGCCGGGATTAAAATGCGATTGCCGCTATTCGCTTCACTGCTAAAGTCCGGACCTGTGTCATATAACAAAGTGTGATTGCGCGTTTGTGCCGCCACCGCCAACCCTTGCCCCACATCAAAAATAAGTAACCGCAATGATCCTTCCGGCAGAGCGGCGGGGGTGATTAAAAACATCGGCAGCAATGCAAACAATCCCCACCAGCGCGCGGGAAAGCCGCGTGGCAACAGCGTCCACAACACCCCTGCCATACCCGCTACAATTGTCCAGGTTGGCGGCGCATGCTGCACCCACACACCGGCGGGCAAGCTGGTTAAGCCTGCCATACACACACGCATCACTTCATGTGCCCACCACAGCGGCCATTCAAATGGCAGTAGTGCGCCTGCCAGGGTCAACGGAACTACTACCAGACTGACCAGCGGGATGGCAAAGGCGTTGGCGATGGGCGAGGCAATCGATACCTGTTGAAACATGGCCAGCAAAGGGGGAATTAAACCGATACTCATTGCCCATTGTATGCGGCCATAGATCAGCAGGTTATAAAAAGGGCGCGTTGCACGGAGCAGATAGGGCAGGCGCGACCCGGACTTCTCTGTGGGATGTGTATCAATTGGTTGGTCGGGCGCGTAACCGAGCCGATGTGATGTCACATAAAATATCAGTGCCACTGCGCCGAATGATAACCAGAATCCGGGAGCCAACACCGCCCACGGGTCGATCAATAAAACAACCAGCAAAGCAACCGTCAGAATCTGCAAGGGCGTGCTGGTGCGCGAGAACCACAACAGTGCGGTGATTGCAGCCAGCATATAAACCGTACGCTGTGAGGGCACGCCAAATCCGGCCAGCAGCGCGTAGCTGATCGCTACCAGCAAGGCAAGGCAGGATGCGGCTTTGCGGGCAGGCAGGGCAAGCGTCAGGCGCGTGCTGCGTCGCCATAATGCATAGCTTAAAGCAAACGCCAGACCCGATAGCATGGTGATGTGCAAACCCGAAATGCTCATCAAGTGGTTTACACCCGTGTCGGTAAATATCTGCCATTGTACCTGCGGGATGCTGGCCTGGTCGCCAATCGCCAATGCAATCAGCACGCCTGCATAAGGGGCATTGCCCAGTGTTTGAGAAAATGTGTCGCGCAGATTTTCACGCATTCGCTGAATAAGATAATCTGGATTTCTGACTAATTCATCCAGCCGAATATTGTTTCCTTTGCGATGGATGTAGCCCTGCGCGCGCAACCTGCGCTCCAGCATCCACGCTTCAAAATCAAAGTTGTGCGGATTGCTTGTGCCATGCGGTTGCTTCAGGCGCACGGTCAGTTGCCAGCGTTCACCTGTACGTAACGCCCACTTTTTCGCAGGCTCGCGCTGGTATTTGTTTGGGGATCGATGGACAGATGAACTTTTAAAGTTGCCGGGCAATTCGTCGTAGGTGGAAAGTATAATGCGCGGCGGCACACTAGCATGGGGAGTTAACACCTGCTCCACATCCAAGGTCAGGCGCAGCCCGCGCTCATGCTTCCTGGGCAGGTCAGCTACAACCCCGATAATTTCAATATCCTTGCCTTCCCATTCAACAGGCAAACTTTCACTAAGCCGCTGCTGCGCAAAAAATGCGGCATAAAAAAATCCCAGCGCAAGGCAGAGACCGGAAAATAATGCAAAGCGAATCACGCGCTGCCAACGCGAGAGAGTGGAAAGGAGTAAAATTGAAGCGGTTAGCGCGGGCGCAAATCCCATCCAGAAAAGCGTTACCCGGCCAGCTTCTGGAAGTGCCGCCTGCTGTTGTAGCAGCCAAACACCAGTGGCGAAAAATAATATGTAATAGGGCATGCGACAGTTGAATTAAAGCAAGAATAAACAGTCAGAGACCCGCTATGCGAAAATTTTTACGGCGCTATTTGCCCAGTCACGAAGCAATTACACGCAATCGCTGGACTGGCTATTTAAGCGCATATTTAACACATCATAATTTATGGCATCTTAACCGCCGCTCGGTAGCGGGGGGGGTCGCGGTGGGTTTGTTTGCAGGCCTGGTTCCCGGCCCTGTGCAGATATTGAGTTCGATTTTGCTTTCAATATTATTTCGCGTAAATTTGCCAGTCGCCGCATTCACCACGCTATACACCAACCCGTTCACCATTGTGCCATTGTACGCATTAGCTTATGAGCTGGGTATGCTGGTCACCGGACTGAATCACCAATCCAATCCTGACGAATTGATATTGACCAAATTAGCTTTGCCCGAAATGAATTGGGATAACTGGCATATCGCAATGTTTGAATGGATGGTTTCTTTGGGTAAGCCGCTGGCAGTTGGGCTGCCGTTACTGGCGATAAGCCTGGCGATAATTGGCTATTTTGTGGTGCGAGTTATGTGGCGTGTGTTCGTGATCCTGGCGTGGCGCAAACGAATTGCGAAACATAAAAAAGACAGGTGACGCTTTCTATGCTCAATCAGAAATTAGAATCATGCATCACAAGGTGGATGGGCAATGGCAGTTGTACAACTGCCATTGCCCATCCACCTTGTGATGCATGATT
>JBEBGP010000161.1:0-3247 GCA_040081045.1 Candidatus Nitrotoga sp. | reverse complement strand
ATTGCCACAATTGAACTCAATCTACATTCCAGACGGTGTGGACGAAGCCGCCGTGCGCACTGCGCTGCTCGATGACTACAACCTAGAAATCGGCTCAGGCTTGGGTGTGATGGCCGGCAAAATCTGGCGCATCGGTCTGATGGGTTACGCCAGCAATCCACGCAACATTCTATTCTGCCTGGGTGCGCTGGATGACGTGCTGGGTCGCATGGAAGCACCTGTAAAAAATGGGGTGGCTGTTGCTGCGGCGCACCAGATTTTAACAAAGTAAAAAATTAATCAATACTACTTTAGCCACTCTGGAGCATCTCTAACAATTCAAATTGCCGAGCCCAGCCAACTGCAAACGTATTGTGTAACTACGCGCATAGATTGATGGGTTTGGGAATAAATAAATTTTTTTAGCACAGTGGCAAAGTAAAGTTGGGTTTTTATAAATGCCCTCCGGTTAACGATATGGTGGAGGGCTGAAGCAGCGGAAAATTTTCTGCCCTGATTCAAGCGACCTGTACCACGACTCCCAGCTTGCGCATACGCTCGGCAAAGACTTCGAGTTGCTGCTTGGATAACGCGGACAATCTCGGTGCTTCAACCTGCAGAGATGGGCGCGCCAGGCTATATAGCAACACGCCCTTCAGTTTTGCGCCACCATTACCCGCGCTCTTATTTTGCATTTCACGCAAAAAATTTAAATAATCCTCTTCATCCTGCTCGCTTGGCGGTTTCCCATCCAGCGCAAACCAACAGGTTTGCAGCCAAGTTGGACACAGCGAGATGGCGTATAGCAAATTTTCCTGTACTTTTTCCATACTGCTCACTGTGCTATTCACTGACAACATCCCGGCTTTACTGGCGCGATCAAGCTTGAACCACACCTCACCATTATAATTTGCCATCAAACGTACACCCTGCTGCACATTTTTCTGGTGCAGTAAACTGCCATTGGTAATAAGTACTGTTTTTACAGGCAAAAGCAAAGCTAGATCGCGTTTAAGCCTTGCCACCAATTCAATCACTTGTACAAATTCTGCAGCACTGGTCGGCTCACCATTGCCCGATAAAGCAATATCATTAATGCGGCGAGCTTCTAATGGCACGCGCTGTGTCATGAAATCACCATGTATCAGCTCGTGCAAAAATGATTTTAGCTCCTGCTCCAACACCGCCAGATCAATCGGCGGTGCCGCACCGCGGGTTAAATTCGGCACCTGGCAATAAATGCAGCGCCAGTTACATGCGTTATTGGGATTAAGATTTATCCCAACCGACACACCACCAGCGCGCCGTGAAATCACCGGATAAACATAGTGCAGCCCTGCGCTGTCGCGGCTGTGGTCACTCATGTTCAAGGTATTCATAATCTTGGTAGAGATAAAAAATTCGCCGGATCCACTGGCTTGCCAAATTTGCGTATCTCGAAATGTAATTTCACCTGATTGGTATCCGTATTACCCATCTCGGCAATTTTTTGACCCTTGCTGACTGTATGTCCTTCCTTTACCACGATCTTGTTGTTATGCGCATACGCGCTGATAAAAGTTTTATTATGTTTGATGATAACCAAGTTGCCATAACCACGTAAGCCACTGCCGCTATAGACTACTTTACCGGCAGCACTGGCCACCACCGGTTGCCCCAGCTTGCCAACAATATCAATTCCGCGCTGATTGTTGCCTCCTGAAAACTCGTTTGACCATTTGCCTTGTGCGGGCAATCCCCAGTCCAATTTACTGTCATCGACTTCGGCAATTTGTGCCCTCCTGCCGCTCGTGGATGCGCCTTGGATAGCTGGCGAATGCGCGGGTGTTTTAGTGCCGAACCGCAATTGCTCCGCCTGCAATTTTTCTATCTGCGCCACAGCCTGCCCGGAATAATCCAGCTTGAGCGCAATCGGTTGTTCTTTGATAACAACTATTGGAGCAGAGTTTATCGGGGGGGAAATTGTCGAAGAAGAAACAGCCGTGCTTATATTTTCCGAAGGCTCATTTTCAGTAATCGGCTTTGTCGGCGCACTACCACCTGAAGGACGTACACTGGCAAACAACCGCAGCTCCTGACCAATACGAATCACCTTGGGATTTGGTATATCGTTGAGCTCGGCGATTTCGTGATAATCCAATCCGTAATTAAACGCAATACCATACAAAGTCTCACCTTTTTGCACAACATGCACATCGGGTCGCCAATCCTTTTCATTGGCCGATACTGCACTTTTTTTCGCTACCATGCTGCGCTCGCGCTCCCACACTGATGACCTGCCCTCTCTCAGTGCACATCCTGAAACAGCGATCAACATTTCCAAAAGGGCAGCCAGGCTCCAGAATGCTCGATTTACTGTCATGCTTTTCCCATCAATAAGGGCACAAATTTCACGGGCTCCAGGCGCGTTTCATGAAACCCATGTATGTCTCGCTCAATCAAGCATAAGTGTTGCTCATGCGCGCCCAATGGTAATACCATCCTGCCGCCCACGCTCAATTGTTGCAATAAAGAATGCGGCACATGTGTCGCCGCCGCTGCTATGATGATGCCATCGAATGGTGCCAGATCAGGCAGTCCCGCATTGCCATCGGCGTAGTACACCGAAACATTTTCTGTCTGCAACTCATGCAGATTTTCCTGAGCACGCTCAAAAAGTAGCTGCACGCGCTCCACCGAATAAATCTGTCTGGCCACCTGTGCCAGCACTGCCGCCTGATAGCCGCATCCTGTCCCCACCTCCAACACCAAATTAAGTGGCTTGCCATTACGCATAATTTCAATCATGCGTGCCACCACATAGGGCTGCGAAATGGTTTGACCAAAACCCAGGGGCAATGACACATCATCATAAGCCCGGCTCGCCAACGCTTCATCTATAAAAATATGGCGCGGCACCGCATTCATCGCGGCCAGCACCACTTCGTCTTTGATGCCCTGTCTCCGCAAACGATCAATCAAACGTGCGCGGGTACGTTGTGAGGTCATGCCGATGCCACTGTGCTTAGTGTTCAATTGATAACCTATTCGTGTTAAGTGTCCGATGCCATCCATCCGCGCACCGCATCCAGCTGGCTGTACTGTGTTAAATCAATTTGCAGTGGAGTGATAGACACACGCTGCTGCGCAATGGCATAAAAATCCGTGCCCTCCCCCGCATCCTGCTCTTTACCTGCCGCACCCACCCAATACACTGTTTCACCGTGTGGATTAATTCCTTTTATAACCGGCTCGGCTTTATGCCGCTTGCCCAAGCGCGTCACGGCTT
>JBEBGP010000121.1:0-12332 GCA_040081045.1 Candidatus Nitrotoga sp. | reverse complement strand
ACACAACAATGCTTATCAAAATGTCAGCCAGTCGTTCCGCTATTTTTTCGTGCGCAAAGTCATGTTCGTGCGCTTTGCCAGCGCGTATGTGGTAATGCCCGGCGGGTTTGGCACGTTGGATGAATTGATGGAAGCGCTCACGCTGGTGCAAACAGGCAAGACGCGGGCCATCCCGATTATTCTGGTGGGCAAGGAATTCTGGGGTGGAATGCTGGACTGGTTTCGTCAGGCTTTGCTGGCCGAGAGCATGATTAGTCCGGGTGACATGGATTTGATTCAATTGATTGATGAACCGCAGGAAATTGTCGATGCCATCTTCAAGCACTATGAAACTCGCGGCTTTGAGCTATCCGAGGCAGAACGCGAAATGCAGTTGAACCTTTAATTTTAAGGATGCCTTTTATCATGCGTGTTCTGTTCATTCTTTTATGCGGCCTGTTAAGCGCTGTTGTGATCGCCCAAACGACACAACGGCCGGATGCAGAATTGCGAATAACCGATTTGCCGCCGCCACCACCGCCACCCAGGATGGTTGAAAGGGTAGATGAAGAGCTGGAGCCGCAAATCACTATCATCAAACAAACGGATTTAACGGTGGAAGAATATCGCTCGGGCGGTAAACTTTACATGATCAAAATCACACCGAAGATAGGCAAGCCTTACTATATGGTGGATGAACTTGGTGACGGAAAATTCTCACGGCAGGAAGGGTTGGATACCGGTTTGCGTCCCCCTCGTTGGACCATTCATAAATTCTGATACGAGACTCTAATGGCAGTTTTTACCCGTGTTACCAAGGCGGAATTAAATGCCTGGCTAGAGGATTATGCGCTGGGTCCGGTGGTGGAAATGCAGGACATTGCGTCCGGCATCGAAAATACCAATTACTTTATTACGATTCAAAACGATCATTTTGTTTTGACTTTGTTTGAGAAACTGTCCGCCGGTGAATTGCCTTTTTATCTGAATCTCATGGCACATCTGGCGCGGTTGGGCGTGCCTTGTCCGCGACCATTATTGGCTCAAGCACAATCCGCCAAATTGCTGGCTGCCCAAACTGCACAGCGGCAAAATTTCTTTTTGGGCGAGCTGCATGGCAAACCTGCCTGCATTGTCAGCCGGCTGAAAGGTAAATCTGTAACGCAGCCGGCTACCGCGCATTGCACGGCAGTCGGTGCAATGCTGGGTAAGCTGCACAACGCCGCACATAGTTTTACAGAAACCATGATCAACGCGCGCGCTGCCGCCTGGCGCGAGAAAACAGCGCAACAAGTGGCCTCATATTTGTCCGAGCAAGAAGCGCAGTTGTTGCAACAGGAAATTATTTTTCATACCCGACACACACTCAGTGCGCTGCCACAAGGCCTGATTCATGCCGATTTATTTCGCGACAATGTGTTGTTTGATGGTGCTGAAATTGGTGGTGTGATTGATTTTTATTTCGCGTGCAACGATAGTTTGCTTTATGACTTGGCCATCACCGTGAATGATTGGTGTATGGGAGAAAATGCCAGCTTGGATACAGCCCGCACTCGGGCATTGTTGTTGGCCTACCATGCAGTGCGCCCGCTTACTGCATCAGAACATGCTGCCTGGCCAATAGCCTTGCGCCTGGCCGCATTGCGTTTTTGGTTATCGCGCTTGCATGATAAATTTTTACCGCGTGCGGGGGAAATCATACACGCGCATAATCCCGAACAGTTTAAAAGAATTTTGCAACAACATATTGCCGCTCCGCAGGAACTCATCCTTCCGGCATAAATCCTTCCGGCATAAAAAATTTTGGCATGTTAAGTGCGATCCGTACAATGAATAGAACCAAACTACCATAAGGAAAAAAGAATCATGCAAGCGCGTAAAGTACACACCGGAAATGGCTGGCTATGGATCAAACAGGGATGGTGGCTATTCAAGAAAAGCCCGATTTTGTTGCTGACACTCACCCTGATTGGCATGTCGGGGTTAATTGGCGTATCAATCATACCCATGATAGGCGATCCGCTGGCCACTATTTTATTCCCGGTTATATTTGTTGGTTTGATGCTGGGTTGTCGCGCGCTGGAGTATGACGAAGAACTGGATCTGTCGCATCTATTTGCCGGATTTCAAAACAACGCCTCACAGTTAATGATTTTGGGCGGCATCAATATGGCTTTGCAATTGCTCATACTGGGTGTGGTCAATTTAACCGGCGGCGCAGCCCTGGTTGAAATCATGATGAGCGGCCAACCCATTACGGATACGGCTGCATTTGAGAAATTAATAGCCGAAGCGGGCATTGCGCCTTTGCTGGGATTGTTGTTATTCGGCGTACTGATGATGGCCATGCAGTTTGCACCCATGCTGGTAGCCTTTGACAAGCTTGCACCCTTTGCCGCGCTACGCGCCAGCCTGCAAGCAGCTTTTCGCAACATTGTTACGCTGGGCGTTTATGGCACCATCATGATTTTATTTGCGGTGATGGCAACGCTGCCGATGTTATTGGGATGGCTGATTTTGGTGCCCGTCATGATCGCCTCGATTTACGCTTCCTATCGGGATATATTTCCGCTACCGTCTGAGATTACGCCACCAGCAACGGTGGATAATATTGCGTAACCGCCCTCCACTTGATACGCACCGTAATGGCAGATCATATGAAAAAAGGTTTCGAGAAATACGATCTTACAGCCCGATTATTACATTGGTTATCAGCGTTGGTTATTTTATGGGCAACCATTTCGGGTCTTTATTTAACCCTGTTCAATAATGATGAAAGTATCAAACATCAAATATCAGAACTAAATGTTTCAATAACAGCAATTTTTGTTCCTGTCTTTTGTTGGCGGGTAATCCATAGAATAAAGCATGGCGTACCATCCTATGGCAATTTACTTTCTGAACGTGAAGCCAAAATAGCGAGAGTCATGCACATCTTGTTGTACACATTAGTGACGGTTGTTCTACTTTCCGGTGTTTTAATGATGGAGAAAGATTTTACCATGTTTAATTTATTTTCAATATCACGCTTAATTGATACTCCAGAGGTGCAAGAAGCCTTTCGTATCTTACACATGTACTCAACTCGCATCTTGGCAATTTGTATTGTTCTGCATGTGCTTGCATCGGTAAAACATGAGATTTCAGGCAAAAGGATATTCAAGAGAATGATTTAAATAAATTAGTTAAGGAGATGGAAGGGGGTGTCCATCCCATCTCCTTAAGGTGCTGCTACGAATTGCCGTTTCGCGACGGCTGCATGTCCCGGCGTTATATTCTTTGTGGTGCAGCAAAAATCAATTTTCAAAAAAAGCGTCTTCCGCCCATGCATATTCATAGTTAAATTGTAGTACACTATACAACCCTGCCTGATATGAGAGTTTAAGCTCGCGGGATCCTCTTCTTAAAAGGATAACCTTCTATATCTGCCCATTCAAATATCCTCACTATGCCTACCCATTCAAATTTTAAAATCAATGTTAGTGGTACAACTCCAGCGAGTGACCCTACTGTTTTTAATAGCTCAAAAATTCTTGAACTGCCTGGAGGCGGCGTAACAAAAAACCCAACAAAACGCAATCAAGCCAAACGTAAAGTTGACGAGCTCGAACTGAACGAAGCGGAAATTAAGTCGTCAGAAGAAGTTCTGCAAGTAGCACAAGCCGAAACGGCAACTGGCATAGCCGCAACTGAAAGTGTGGCGACCAGTGGTGCAGGTACAACAACAGCAATGAGCGCGGTTTTCACTGACCTCTTGATTGACCCCGTAGTAGCGGGTGCGGTAGGAGTGGGGGTAGGAGCAGTGGTTGTCAGTGGTGGCAATGCAAATGTATTCAATGCGCCATTTATTACGAGTGGCGGCGGAGGTGCAGTAGCAACTATCAATGTTGCGGAGAATATTGTCACCGTAGCAACCGTTACCGCTACTGATCCTAATGGTACTGTGTTGAGTTATAGCATTGCAGGTGGCGCTGATGCTGCCAAGTTTGTGATAGACCGCAATACAGGCGCGATAAGTTTTATTGCTGCCCCTGATTTTGAGAACCCTGCGGATGCGGGAGCGAATAACGTCTACGATGTCACTGTGCAGGCAACAGATGGTTTAAATATTGATACTCAGGCCATCTCTATTATAGTCACCAATGTCAACGACACCTCGCCAGTTATTACCAGTAACGGTGCGGGGGTCAATGCAGTAATCACTATTGTGGAGATGGGGAACCCGGTAATAACCACCGTCACTGCCACTGATGCCGATAATATAAATACCGCCTTAAGCTACCGTATTGTTGGTGGGATTGATAAGGATGACTTTGGAATCACTTCCGCAGGTACGCTAAGATTTTTTTCTGCTGCTCCCCCTGATTTTGAAACCCCCTGGGATGCGGATAAAAACAACGTCTACAATATTATTGTGGAGGTATCAGATGGCTTAAATGTTGATACACAAGCTATTGCGATCGCTGTTATCAACATCAATGACAATCCGCCCGTTATCACCAGCAATATTACCAGTAACGATGGAGGTGCTACCGCAGAAGTCACGGTCGGGAATGGTGCCACCGTTGCAACCACCATTACTGCCACTGACGCCGATATCAATGCCATTATGGCCTACAGTATTGTAGGCGGTACCGATCAAAACAAGTTTCAGATCGTTAGTAACGCAGCATTGAACAATGCAGTATTGAACTTTATTACCCCGCCGATATTTGCATCACCGACTGATAGTAACGGAAATAATACTTATCTTGTTGACGTGCAAGTTTCGGATGGCACTTTCACAGATACACAGAGTATTACCGTCATAGTCAGCCAGGCACCTGCCATAACCAGTAATGGCGGTGGTGCGACGGCGGCGATAACCATTTTAGAAAATTCTACAGCAGTGACGACAGTCACTTCAACGAGCACCCCACCCATTGGTATATCCTTCAGTATCATAGGTGGTGCAGACGCAGCCAAGTTTGAAATAAATGTAAATACCGGCGAGCTGAAATTTAAAATGGGGGCTGTCCCTGACTTTGAGCGCCCCACTTTCATAGGTAATGGAGCTTACGAAGTCACGGTGCAGGCTCAAAGTGGCGTTCTAGGCGGGGGTGGCTTAACAGACACTCAAACCATCGCCGTGACCGTTGCCAATGTGGCAGAGGTGCCTCTCGCAAACTCTGCCCCCATGCTAAAGCTTGATGTGACCGATCTGGTATTTCTGGAAAACCAAGCCGGGGCGATCATCCCTGGGTTTGTTGGTGTCGGGGCATTAGCACCACAAGATCCGTTGCAGATTACTAATCCACTCTATCTCGCGCAGACCACGGGAATACGCACTTTCTCTGGGGTAAATAATAATCTTGTTCCGGGGCAAAGTAATTTCGGTGCAGCTGATCAGCCGTTTGCCAGATTGCTGACGCCGGTTAATAGCCGTGCTGCGGAAGTTATCCCGGCTGGATTGCCGCCATTCGGTCAAGCATCGGCAGGCACGCCCACCGCCTATAACAACGGCAACGTGCTGAACCCGGATAATAGCGTAGCAATCAGCGGCCGGTTTATAGTTGATTCCACGCCGCGCGAAATCAGCAATCTGGTGTCCTTTGAAGACAAGTTTAACGACAACACGCCCATACCAGATGCAGTGAATCCCCTGCCGTTCAGTGCAGCGATGACATTGTTCGGGCAATTCTTCGATCACGGCTTGGATCTCATTCCCAAAGGGGGAATGGGCACAGTCTTCATGCCGCTACTGCCCAGCGACCCTTTGTATAACGACCCGCGCGGGATAAACCCTGACGGTACATTTAATAATTTTCAAACATTAACCCGCGCTAGCTATACAGTTGTTGATCCCGTTACGCGGGCTACCTTGTTACCCACTGACCCTGGATACGCAAACGGCGAGCGTGTTTACCCCAATATTGTCACGCCCTTTATCGACCAAAATCAAACCTATGGCTCCCATGCCGGAATGACAGTATTCCTGCGTGAATATCATGATACGCTTTCGGCCATCCAGGCTAATGGTGTAGCCATCGGGTTGCGATACGATGCGGGAATCGCTGCCGCAATCGCTGATCCTGCCACCAGCCCGAATCTGGCTGCTGCCCTTGCGGGCGTTAAGGGGGCGGTGGATGCTGCCATCACAAACACTATTGCGGGTTTTACCATCGCAACGACCGTGCCTGACGCAATCGCTGCCATTCATACCGCAGTTGTTGCTGCTATCAATACCAATGCAAATGCTGGTGCAATTTTTACCGCACTGGGAATTGCTCCACTTGATACCAGCTTTAATCCCCCTACTTACTTTGTTTTTACAGGCGATCCTACCGGGCGGCTGGTCTCCCATAAGAATACAGATGGCTCGGACGGCGGCATGGCAACCTGGGCGGACATCAAGGCCAATGCCTTGAAAATTGGCATTACCTTGACCGATGCCGATGTGCTCAATCTGCCGAAAGTCTATTTATACCCCGACGGCGCAGTAGAGAATGTCGCGTTTGTTAACGGTATCCCAAATCCAGCCTATGCAGGCGGTACTTATCAAAGGATGACGGATGGTAAGGCCGGACTTGTCATTAAAGACGGCTTTATCGACGGGAGTGGAAATCCCGTTGCGCCACTTGTTTTGCTCTCAAATGGAACTTATTTGGGCGACCTGGTCGCACATGGTTTTGCTGCTGGCGATACCCCAACCACCCCGTTAAGGATCAATCACGCCCTGTTGGATGACATTGCTAATGGTGCAAGTCCACGCTCAAGAACAGGTGCAGCGCTCATTCCAGATGCAGACGTCCTGGCTGGCGGCGCACCACCCGCACCGGATCAATACGACGACGAACTCCTGAACGCACATTTCATCGCGGGTGACGGGCGCGTCAATGAAAATTTTGGTTTAACCTCCATCCATTCGGTATTCTCTGCCGAACATAATCGGGTGGTAGCAGAGCTGAGAGCGCTGGATGCAGCGAACGGCATCGAACGCACGGGTGAGCAGATTTTTCAAGCTGCCAAGTTGGTGGTAGAGATGGAATATCAGGACATTGTGTTTGATGAATTTGCCCGCCTGATCAGCCCCAATATTACGGAATTTGCAGGCTACGATGTTTCGATAAACCCTGCTATTACATTGGAGTTTTCACAAGCTGTTTACCGTTTTGGACACTCTATGTTGACTGAAACAGTAGATTTGATTGATGCCAGTGGCAACCTGACTCAGGTCGGCTTGATTCAGGCATTTTTGAATCCCCTCGCGTTTGCCAATGCTGATGGCACAGCAAATGGTTTAACCACATTTACTGAGTTGCCCACATTGCCTGGTTTGCCCGTTTCGGTTGTGGACACGGGCAGCCGTGCCTTTGCCACGCAAGTTATCACCGGGATGAGCCATCAGGTGGGGAGTGAAATCGACGAATTGATTACCCCCGCCTTGCGCAATAATCTGTTGGGTCTCCCGCTGGATTTGGCCTCGCTCAATATTGCACGCGGACGCGATGTCGGTTTGCCGTCACTCAATGAAGCGCGAGCACAGTTCTTTGAGGCAACGGGGGGTAATGCCTCGCTCAAACCTTACGTTAGCTGGGAAGATTTTGGCAACAATCTATTGCATCCCAAATCCCTTCAAAATTTCATCATGGCATATGCAGCGGCAGATTTGCAGGCTTGGCAAACAGGTCCGGTACTACCTACAGATCCCCAACCACTTACCGCACAGCAGTGGATAGATTATCGGGTATCTACCAATGTAATCGAGCAGAATGCGTATGCGCTGGCGCTGAGCACAGCCGCCAAAAACGCCATGGATAATCCAGCTTTCATGGGCGTGGGCGGCAACCAGAAATTTTGGGATATTGATTTATGGCTGGGCGGCCTCGCCGAGAAAAAAGTGTTCATGGGCATGTTGGGTTCTACCTTTGATTTTGTGTTTGCCACACAAATGACCGCCTTGCAAGACGGGGATCGGCTGTATTACCTCAACCGTTTAAACGGCACGAACTTGCTGACAGAAGTAGAAGGTCAATCTTTTGCCGATCTTGTCATGCGTAATACCGATGCCAAGCATTTATATGCACGTGCCTTCCTCGTGGCAGATGCCTATGTGGAAATTGCCACGCCCGGCTCTTGGAAGGTGGCTCCTCATCTGCTCGGTGATGCGGAGGCAATCGGCCAGGTTTGGACTCTGGCGACAGTAGCGACGGTGGGTGAGGATAACCTCGCTACGGTGGGGGTTAATGAAGCCGTAGGCGAAGGTGCAATTTCCAGATTCACATTTACTGCTACGGAATTAAGCGAAATGATCGGTGGTACGGATGGTAACGATCATATTTTAGGAGGAGATGGCAATGATACCATTTACGGTGATGCCGGCGATGACATGATAGACGGCGGCACCGGCGACAATTTTTTGTATGGCGGCGCAGGCAACGACATTATTTCCAGCACCGACGGGGTGGATTTTATTCAAGGCAATGAAGGTAATGATGATATTCGCGGGGGCGAGGGCATAGACAGCTTGTTTGGCGGCACAGGTAACGACGTTATCCGAGGCGGCGGCAGCTCGGATGAAATCAGTGGCGGGGCAGGGGATGATGTTTTATTTGGTGATGCCGGTGCCGATACCATCACAGGCGGTCTGGGTAATGACACCATTTCTGGCGGGGCGGGAGATGATTTTATTCAGGGCGATGGAGGCAATGACATGATTGCCGGTGGAGCTGGCGAAGACAAGATGTTCGGCGGCGATGGGGACGATATATTTGTTCAATCTGACGGTGATGTAGGTCTGGGACATACCCTGGACGGTGGAGCAGGCCTCGATACCGCTGACTATAGTGCGGCCAGAGGCTTTGTGCAGCTTAACTTATCCAACAACAAGAGCGCGATTCTGCCGCCAGGACCGGTGGTCACACAACCTGATGTTTTTGTCAGTATTGAGAAGGTGGTAGGTTCGAACTTCAACGATGTGATTATCGGCAATAATCCATTGCTTGCGGGCACGGGTTTGGTCAACATTATCGCGGGTGGCAAAGGCGGCGATAAAATGACGGGCAGCATAGGCAATGATCGCTATGAATTCATGCAGGGTGATTCGACGGCGGTAGATTTTGTTGACCTTGGTACGGTCGGTCTGAACGATGGCGATTTCTTTGATTTCACGCTTGCTTTGGATGGCAATCCCAGCACAAATACCATTCCAACGCAGATTGCTGAGCGTGTGGATAACATTGCTACTCAAGTGGGTGCTATTACTACTTACACAGCTTTTGGCGTGGGCGCGGATACAGATACTGTCTGGTTGCACAATGGCTTGGGAACGAGCCTGGCTTTTACAACTCCAACCGGCACTGGCGAGGTGGCAAACCAAAGCTATTTTGCGGTGCGCGGTAATCTGGTCGGGCCGCAGTTTAATGTGGCCTTAACTAGCGGCGTGGATACGCTGGTTGTGTATGACGGTGATGCTACAGCTGGCGTGCTGCAAACGGCACTGGTGCTGTCTGGCACGGGGGGAGCGGGATTTTCCTTCTTGGATACAAATGCCACGGCAAACAGTTTGGGTACTACTTTCATTTTATAAAACCAGGACCTTAATAACCCCAAAAACATCATCATATCTTGCAAATAAATCCGTGCTTTCTAGCTAAATGTTGTTTGGCTCGCGTAGACACTTAAATCAGCGTTTCCTTAACTTATAATACACGGCAGTTCTGATAAGATGTCCAAAGTATCGCCCGATTAAATTTATACAATCCCGTTCAAATTTTCATATCCATTAGGAGAGTTTCACCATGTCCGGCAAGCATCCCGTAATTGTTGTGACTGGCTCATCAGGTGCCGGCACAACTACCGCCAAACGAGCGTTCGAAAATATTTTTCGGCGCGAAAAAATAAATGCCGCCGTCATTGAGGGTGACAGCCTGCACAGCTTGGATCGTGTTGCATTCCGCGCTGCAATGGCCGAGGCGACCAAGGCTGGCAATCATTCCTTCAGTCATTTCGGGCCGGAGGCAAATCATTTTGACAAAATTGAAGAAACATTTAAAACGTATGGCGCAACGGGCTCATGCAAGCGGCGTTACTATATTCACAGCGATGCCGAGGCCAAAGAATTGAATGCGCGACTGAATACAAATTTGAATCCGGGACAATTTACACCATGGGAAGATGTGAATGCCGGTTCGGATCTGTTGTTTTATGAAGGTCTGCACGGCATGGTCAAGCATGGGGCGGTGGATGTAACCAGGTATGTTGATTTAAGTATTGGCGTTGTGCCCGTTATCAATTTGGAGTGGATTCAGAAAATTCACCGCGACCATGCTGAACGCGGCTATGCTGCCGAGGCGACAGTGGATACGATCTTGCGCCGCATGCCGGACTATATCAAACACATCACACCGCAATTTTCCCTCACGGATATTAATTTTCAGCGAGTAGCAACGGTGGATACGTCCAACCCCTTTATCGCCCGCGATATTCCGACACCGGATGAAAGCTTTGTGGTGATTCGCTTTCGCAATCACGATGAGATTGATCTGGTACACATACTGAATATGATCAATGGCTCGTTCATGTCACGTTCGAACACCATCGTCGTGCCCGGCGGGAAAATGAGTCTGGCGATGGAAATCATACTCGCGCCCATCATGCATAGAATGTTGGAAAAAAAACGGGGGTAACTTCAATTTACTGTCATCTGCTTTAAAAATTGAGTGGGCGTAATATTTGTTCTCTGTTTGACTTGCCCCGCTTCATTATTGATTGGAAATAAATATGCTTGTCGTTAAAGCCATAATTTATGCAATCAGCGCATCGTTTATGAACGCAGCATATGCCCAGCACACAGCTGTAGCAGCGAAACAAGCCGCTCCAATGATAACGATTCCAGCGGGTATTTTTATTATGGGTAGCAAGCCCACTGCCGCCCAAGCAGCCCTTAAAAGTAGCGGCTTGAACAAACCCATGTACGTTGATGAATATCCGCTCCGCACGGTTCATTTGGAAACCTATGCAATCGATCAATTTGAGGTAACCAATCGTGCTTATTATGCATTTGTCATCGCACAAAATTATCTTGTGCCCGATGCTTGGCAAAGTAATGGTTACGCCTTTGCGCCGGACACATTAATTAACGCTGACCTGAATCTGCTCAAACAACTGGCACAACAAACTTACAAAATAGAAACAGATAATTTATCCCGACCACAGATATTAAAAGCCCTTATTGCGCGCCGCGAGCTGCTGCATAACTTGCCGATAACAGGCGTGGATTGGCAGGATGCACATCGCTATTGCGCATGGCTTGGCAAACGTTTACCCACCGAAGCCGAATGGGAAAAAGCTGCACGCGGTACAGAAGGATTTGAATACCCGTGGGGGAATCAGTGGGATACCAAAAAAGCCAATGCTGCTGGAGGCCATGGCTGGGAACATGGTGTAGCACCAGTTGGCTCGTATGAAAATGGGAAATCGCCGTATGGTGTGTATGACATGGCGGGTAATGTGATGGAGTGGGTCGAAGATTGGTATCAACCCTACCCTTCCTCCAACACACCTGCCATAGCCCCCGGCAATCTCAAACAAAAAATTGCACGCGGTGGAAGCTGGGGGGGAATCGGGCACTACATTCTCAGCTATTTTGCGCGCAGCGCACAGCGTTTTAATTTACCACCCAAAGCAAGATTTAATGATCTGGGGTTTCGCTGCGCACAAAATCTACTTGCGGTGAAACAGTAAATCAGTATCAGCAAAAAGTGCGGGCAAGTTTCGCCGGAGTAAAGAATTGATAGTGAAAAAATGAGGTGCACCAATTTTGGAGCGCCTCAAATTTCAGCGAATTTTGCAGGGGGAAGGGGACTAACAATTAAAGCAATTTGCCCCCTTGCCAAGTAAAACCTAGCTTGATACGGAATTAGTTGGGCATCAACCAAGTGCCGTATGCCAACAAGCCGTATGCAATGGCAATGGCAATAAGCCACCTGATTGCCGAACCTCGCCATGCTTTGACCATCATGGCATTTTCTTCTGGGGTACGCTTAACAGGCTCTAATCTCACTGCTATCTCCTTTTGTCATTCACAAAAAATATGCAAATTATGTCGAATACCTCAATCGAGTGCCGGGCGATATCAAACCCGTAAAAAATTTAACTGACCACTCGACTTACGGTGCGCATTGTATAGCGAAATGCGCAAATTGAACAATATCTGTCTTCCGTCTGTAAGGGTGCATAAACTTTTGTGCGAACGGTCATCTGGCAGGAATTTACCCGACTTTTAGGGACAAATGAACCTATTTTAAGGACAAATAAACATAACCATGGCAATGAAACCCCTCACGATTGTGTGACTCACTGCCGAGTTTGTA
>JBEBGP010000281.1:0-3286 GCA_040081045.1 Candidatus Nitrotoga sp. | reverse complement strand
ATCGCGCATCTCGCCCACCAGAATTACGTCGGGGTCTTCACGCAAGGCACTGCGCAAGGCGTTTTGAAAAGACTTGGTATGCGGCCCCACTTCACGCTGGTTGACCAGGGATTTTTTGCTCTCATGCACAAATTCGATGGGGTCTTCAACCGTTAAAATATGTCCCATCTCATGCTCATTACGATGATTGACCATCGCCGCCAGCGTGGTGGATTTGCCGGAGCCGGTCGGTCCGGTCACCAATACCATGCCGCGCGGATAATCAGAAATCGCCTCGAATATTTTAGGGGCTTTCAAATCTTCCAGCGATAAAATTTTGGAGGGAATGGTGCGCATAACCGCGCCTGCGCCACGATTATGCACAAAGGCGTTGACACGAAATCGGGCGAGACCCGGCACCTCAAACGAGAAGTCGATTTCCTTGTTTTCCTCGTAGGCCTTGCGCTGGCCGTCATTCATAATATCGTACACAAGCGAGTGTACTTCCTTATGATCCATGGCTGGCAGGTTGATTCTGCGCACATCACCATGCACCCGTATCATGGGTGGAAGGCCTGCAGAAAGATGTAAATCGGAAGCCTTATTCTTGACACTAAATGCGAGCAATTCGGTGATATCCATTATAATCCTTGAAGAGTTTCCAGTTGAACCGGCAGAATTTCACCTAAACGTTACAGACTTGCGAAGACTTGGGTGTCACGCAACGGCCTGATTATGACTCAATCACACAAAACTTGCAAGCTGTCCAACATGCCATCACACAAGCCGCGCGCACCGCTGAGCGTGACCCGCAGGAAATAAAATTACTGGCCGTAAGCAAGACTTTCCCTGCTACCGCGATACGTGAGGCGTATGAGGCGGGACAATGTTTGTTTGGTGAAAATTATGTGCAGGAGGCCCTGCTTAAAATTGAGACACTGGGCGACCTGCCCATACAATGGCATTTCATCGGACCCATACAGAGCAACAAGACGCGCGCCATTGCAAAAAATTTTTCCTGGGTGCACAGCGTGGATAATTTAAAAATTGCCGAACGATTGTCCGCCCAACGGCCGGACAATCTGCCTTCTTTGAATGTGTGCATACAAATCAATACCAGCGGCGAACTCAGCAAGAGTGGTATTGGCGTGGAACAGGTGGCGGAACTGGCGCGTGCCATCGCACAATTACCCCGAATCAATCTGCGCGGCCTGATGACTATCCCGGCCTTTGCCGCAAGCCTGAAAATGCAACGCATCCCTTTTTCGCAATTGCGTGAAATCAGGGATTCTCTCAACACACAGAGTCTGGCACTGGACACATTATCTATGGGCATGACCCATGATCTGCACGCAGCCGTACTGGAAGGTGCAACCTTGGTGCGGGTGGGCACCGGAATTTTTGGCAAAAGACCTTTTTAAGGATAGCAAATGAATATCTGTTTTGTAGGGGGGGGCAACATGGCAAGTGCCTTGATAGGCGGCTTGCTTAAAAATAATTTCACCGCAGATCAACTGCGCGTCGTGGAAATTAATCTGGATCATCGCAATAAATTAAAGAATAAATTTTCAGTATATGTCACAGATCAGATAGCACAAGGCATCGCGGGCAGCAATGTGATCGTGCTGGCAGTCAAGCCGCAACAATTGCAAAGCGTGGCCGGCGAAATCGCCCCGCTATTAAGTGGCCAGCTATTACTGTCGATTGCGGCGGGCATTCGCAGCGCCGATATTGCCCGCTGGGCGCAATGCAACAAGCTGGTGCGCGCCATGCCAAACACGCCTGCGCTCATACAAAGTGGCATCACAGGCTTGTATGCATTGCCCGAAGTCAGTCCGGCGCAATGTGACACAGCGCAAGCCATCATGGCCGCAGTGGGTGAAACGTTGTGGCTGGCAGACGAGGCTCTGATGGACGCGCTCACCGCCATTTCCGGCAGCGGTCCGGCCTATGTGTTTTATTTTATGGAAGCCGTGCAACAGGCCGCGGTAGAGTTGGGATTTGATGAGGCAGATGCACAACGCCTGGCCTGCCAAACATTTCTCGGCGCAAGCAAATTGGCTGCCAATAGCCTGGAAGATGTGCGCGAGCTGCGCGCCCGCGTCACCTCCAAAAATGGCACAACAGAACGCGCCCTACTCAGCATGGAAAGCAACCATGTCCGGCAGCACATCATCAATGCCGCATTTGCAGCAGCGGCACGCTCCAGGGAAATGGGTATCGAGCTTGGTGCGGCAAAAAAACCGGGCAAATAATAATATGTTGAATGATGCTTTACAGTTTCTGCTGGATGTTTTAATCCAACCCTTCGCCGCCATACTATTGCTGCGCTTTCACATGCAATGGCTGCGCGCCCCAATGCGTAACCCACTGGGTGAATTGGTCATGGCACTGACCAATTTTATTGTGCTGCGAACACGCCGCCTCATCCCGCCATTGATGGGATTGGATAGTGCAACTTTGCTGCTGGCTTTCGTGATTGAGGTACTCTATTTATATGCATTGCCGGGCTTGTCGCTCTTCTCGGGCGGCAGTTTCCCCATCGCGGGCGTACTGGTGCTGGCACTGATTAAATTACTCAAAATCAGCATTTATTTACTGATGGCCGCGCTCATCATGCAGGCCATTTTGTCATGGCTCAACCCGCATTCTTCCATGATGCCGCTACTCACCAGCATCACTTGGCGATTTGTGCGTCCGCTGAAACGTCGCATACCGCCAGTAGGCAATGTCGATATTTCCTCTTTCGCGCTCATCATAATCTGCCAGCTAATATTGATCGTGCCGGTTGCCGCGCTGGAAAATTTTGTGCTGAGAATGTTTTGATGGAGGTGTGGTTCAATACCCATCCTAGAGTCTATTGTCAATCATGCGACGAGTGCGAACGAGTAGAATCGGGCACCCCGGACATAAAACATCCTGGCGTTTCCAGGCTACATCAGTATCACGTCGTATTGCTCTTGATTGTACAAAGTCTCCACCTGTAGTGACACGGGTTTACCGATGAAGTCCGAAAGTTGAGCGAGGCTTTGGGATTCTTCATCCAGAAATAAATCAATTACCATTTGCGAGGCTAGGACACGATATTCACGTGTACTGAATTGCCGCGCTTCCCGCAAAATTTCACGCAAAATTTCATAACAAACAGTCTGTGCTGTTTTTACGTGACCACGCCCCTGGCAGGTCGGACAGGACTCACATAAAATACGTGCCAGGCTTTCGCGGGTACGTTTGCGTGTGAGCTCCACCAGTCCGAGCGCAGAAAACCCACTGATAGTAATACGAGTGCGATCGCGAGCCAGCGCCT
>JBEBGP010000216.1:0-3289 GCA_040081045.1 Candidatus Nitrotoga sp. | reverse complement strand
TCGCCGAAGGCTATGTGCTGAATGATAAACGGCGCGTGCGGCAATTCACCGCGCAACAGTATTTCAAAACGCAGGCCGAGATGGCCGGGTTATTTTCAGATTTACCTGAAGCATTGCAAAACAGCGTGGAAATTGCCAAACGTTGCAATCTCACTCTGCACTTAGGCAAGCCACATCTGCCTGATTTCCCTACCGCTGCAGGGGTCACGCTGGAAAATTTTCTACGCACTGAATCCGAACGTGGTCTGCATGAACGCATGTTGCAACTGTATCCGGATGAAAGCGCACGCGCGAAAAAATTACCGGAATATTCCACACGCCTGGCTTTTGAAATTGCCACAATTTGTAAAATGGGTTTCCCGGGGTATTTTCTCATCGTGGCGGATTTTATCCGCTGGGCAAAAAACAATGGCGTACCTGTGGGCCCCGGACGCGGCTCTGGTGCCGGCTCGCTGGTGGCTTACAGTTTGGGCATTACTAATCTCGATCCGCTACGCTACGGTTTATTGTTCGAGCGCTTCTTGAATCCGGAGCGTGTGTCCATGCCCGACTTTGACATAGACTTTTGCCAGGACGGACGCGAGCGTGTGATCGAATATGTCAAAGATAAATATGGCGCGCAATGTGTCTCACAAATTGCCACTTTTGGCACACTGGCTTCCAAAGCGGTGATCCGCGATGTCGGGCGCGTGCTGGATTTTCCATACGGGCTGTGTGATCGTCTATCCAAACTGGTGCCACTGGAAGGGGTGAAACCAGTATCGCTCAAAAAAGCACGTGAGATAGAACCTGAATTTAACGTCATCATCGGCAGCGAAGAAGGCGTGGAGGAGTTGCTGGAACTGGGTGAGCGACTGGAAGACTTGATTCGCAATGTCGGGATGCACGCGGGTGGCGTGCTGATTGCGCCAGGCAAGCTTACTGATTTTTGCCCGCTGTATTACGCTGAAGGCAGCGATAAAGGCATCAGTCAATTTGATAAAGATGACGTGGAATCTATCGGTTTGGTGAAGTTCGATTTTCTGGGTTTACGCACGCTGACTATTATTGATTGGGCAGTGCGGCATGTGAACAGGCTTGCGCAGGGGAAAGGCGACACAAAGTCTTCTCCACTCACTTTAGAAAATCTGCCGCTGGATGATGCCGCAACTTACGAGTTGCTGAAAAAAAGCAACACCACCGCCGTATTTCAGCTGGAATCGCGCGGGATGAAAGACATGCTGGGGCGCGCCAAGCCTGATTGTTTTGAGGACATTATTGCCTTGGTCGCGCTGTATCGCCCGGGCCCGATGGATTTGATTCCCGATTTTACGCGGCGCAAACATGGTGAGAAATTTGACTACCCGCATCCGGCGGTTGAACCCGTGCTGCGCGAGACTTACGGCATCATGGTATATCAGGAGCAAGTCATGCAAATGGCGCAAATTGTCGGCGGTTACAGCTTGGGCGAGGCAGATTTATTGCGCCGTGCCATGGGCAAAAAGAAGCCTGAGGAAATGGCGCAACAGCGTGAAAAATTTATGGCAGGTGCGTTGCAACATGGCACAACCCAGGAACGCGCAGGCAGTTTATTTGACATGATGGAAAAGTTTGCCGGATATGGTTTTAATAAATCACACGCCGCGGCTTACGCACTGGTGGCTTATCAGACCGCGTATCTCAAGGCCAATTACCCTGCTGCATTCATGGCCGCAACTCTGTCGGGTGATCTTGATAACACCGAAAAAGTAAGCATTTTTTATGCTGATACACTGCAACAAAACATTCGTATCTTGCTGCCCGATGTAAACAGTTCGGGCTATGCGTTTTCTCCAGTGGACGATCAAACCATAGCCTACGGGCTGGGGGCGATCAAGGGCACTGGCGAATCGGCTATCAACAGTATTGTCAAAGCGCGTGCGTCTGGAACCTTCAAAGATTTATTTGATTTTTGTAGTCGTGTGGACAAGCGCGCAGTCAATCGACGCACCATCGAAGCACTCATTAAAGCGGGCGCTTTTGACAATATCAACAATCATCGCGCCGCACTCATGGCAACTGTGGATGCCGCGCTAACCCGCGCCGATCAACAAGCACGCGCCATTAACCAAAACAGCTTGTTTGGGGATGACGATGCCAGCGCCACCTTGCAAATACCGATAGCAGATGTGCCGCGCTGGAGTTTGCGCGAACAACTGGCGCACGAAAAAGCCAGCCTCGGTATTTATCTCGGTGGACATCCGTTTCAAGAATACGCCGATGAGCTGGCTAAATTCATCAAAATAAAATTGGCCGATTTGACTCCGCAGTTTGTCGCGCCGCAATCTGCCCCGCAACACTCCACCCGGCAACATTCAGCCCAGCAGCATTCATCCAACTCAAACAATAGCAGTAGCGGCTCAGGGCAATATACTAAACGTGGTGTGCCTGTGGTACTGGCTGGTATCGTGGCTGGTGTTCGCATTCAGCAAACGCGGCGCGGACGCATGGCTGTCATTACACTGGATGATGGCAGCGCGCAAGTTGAGATGACCGTTTTTAATGAAGAATACGAACGCAGTCGCCCCTGGATACGCGAAGATGAATTGCTTCTGGTGCGTGGCAAAGCCAGTCTGGACGAATATTCCGGCAATGTGCGGGTGAGCGGTGAAGAGTTGTTTGATCTAGCTACAGCGCGTTCTGTTTTCGCCAAGCGACTGGAACTAAGAGTGCGTTCCGACAGTGGAATCAGCGTGCCGCAATTAGTCGAATTACTGCAACCCTATCGTGATGGAAAATGCCCGCTTGTACTGCATTACAGCAATGCATCCGGCAGCGTTCCATTAAAGCTGGGCGAAGCATGGCATGTGACACTGCATCAGGACTTAATGCATGATCTGGGGAAATTATTGGGTAAACAGAACGTCAAAATTGCGTATAGCTAAGCAGTATCACCCTGTTCAAAAAACATTATTTAATACGCATCCCGGCTTGCGCACCGTCATCCGGGCTGAGTATAAATAATCCCGGTGCGTCACCCGAAGCTGCCAGCACCATGCCCTCTGACATGCCGAATTTCATCTTGCGTGGCGCAAGATTAGCTACCATCACCGTCATGCGCCCGATGAGTTTTGCAGGATCGTAAGCGGATTTGATGCCAGCGAATACCGTGCGCGGTTTATCTTCGCCAATATCCAAAGTGAGCTTCAATAATTTTTCCGCACCCTCGACGTGTTCAGCATTAACAATTTTCGCCACACGTAAATCGATTTTAGCAAAATCTTCAATAGAAATATTGCTCCCCTCTCCCTTCGGGAGAGGGGTTGGGGGT
>JBEBGP010000371.1:0-3291 GCA_040081045.1 Candidatus Nitrotoga sp. | reverse complement strand
CATTGAGGGTGGAAGTATGGAATACTTTCACAGTCTCTTTAGCGCGTCCCGCTTGAACGACGGGTTAGAGCCCAACATTTCGAGGCGCTCGGCAAGCCACACTTTAATAATGGACTGCCGGGTCACGCCAAGTTTTCCGGCTTCACGATCCAGCGAGTCAATCATCCAAGTTGGGAAATCAACATTAACGCGCTTTTGCTCTTGCAATACCCGTCTTGCCTTGGATAAATTCAGCGAAGCGGTAATATCAACGCCCTCGTCAAACTGCTGCTCAAATTTTTTAGCTTTCATAAAGCGCTACCTCCTCGGTTCGTGAACGACGAACAGAAATAATTCGAATACTTGTACCCCTGTAGGTAATAACAGCTGACCAACACTTTTCATCAACCAACCCTATCACGAGGTATCTCGGCTCGTCTTCTGTTTTTGCGGGAATTTCCAAAAGCCCCGGATCATTCCATAACGCCTGAGCATCATCAAAACTGATGCCGTGTTTAAGAAGATTGGCCTGACTTTTTGCTTCATCAAATTCAAAAGTAATCACGGTATAAAAAATATACCGTTCTTAATAAAAAAGCAAGCTTGCCATGCTCTAACAGGTAGGAGTTAAGGAGCACCCCCCGAGGCGAGCGTGCCAGCCGGATTTTGGGCTGGCACGACGCATGAGTGGGGCCTGCCGTGCGTAGCACGGTGTTCACTTGAACGTAGCGATGGGCTGGCAGGTGCGGCGGGGACATCATTCATGCACTGCATAGTGAAGATCCTCATTTACTTGTTACGAAGTACATCACCGCCGCCCAACGTTGCAGTTCAAGTCCTTAAATGGATGGGTTCGGTGTCATTTAATGGTGCAGCAGTTGCACGACACGCTTCTCGCCATGCCGAACGATCCAGCGAAACTGAATAGCAATGTACCGCAAGAACATAGCAATCTCTTGTCCCTCCAAAGACTGTTGATGCGTGGTTAGACTCGCTGGCGTCGCATGCAGCAAACGACTTGTGTATGAGTAGATGAAATCATAATCAGATTCCATACCCACATGCTTCGCCCGCGCGGACCACTTCCAATCCTTAATCTTCAATTCTTCAATTATCTTTGCCCAGCGGCTATTGAACTTGGCAAGGAAAGTCCGGTTTTCATCGGCGTAGGAAACGGCTTTCTGCAGTGCCTGTGTCTTCAATAGATGTGCCTGAAAGCCGTACCCGTTGTGGAGGGCTTGGTCAGAGTAAATTGCAAACTCCAAAGCAAGCCTCTCATCTATTAGATTGCTTGCTGCGCGTATGTCCTCGACGGTCGCTCGGCCTGCCGTTTTCTGGGTACGTGCGGCTGCTCGAACATTGGCATGGACAGTCGTTTCCTCTTCCGCCAATGACAAGTAGAGATCAATTTCACGCTGTAGGTGACCAGCGAGTTTTTCGTAAAGCTCAACCTGCTGTTTGCATAGTATTCGTGCATAGATAAGCGCAAAGCGCTCGTCCAACTCGATGTGCTTGAGCCAAACAACAAGCTCGAACGTGTAGCGGCAAAGTGAAATAAGACCAAGAGTCTCTATATATGAGAAGTTCCGTTCAATGAAGGTATCAATTCGGACAAGGGCATCCCTCAGCGCTTGCATTCGCCAGTAGGCAATAGCTTGTTCTTCCGCCTCTACTTCCGAGAACGTACTGAGCTTGGTAGACAACGAGTTGGTGACGACCTCGAGTGTCGGGCGAACCGCCTCAATATGCGTGATAAGATTAGATATCTGACTCCGAACAGATTCATCCATGCGTGGCTCCGTATGATGCCCAACAGGTCGGAGTTAAGGAGCACCAACGAGGCGAGCGTGCCAGCCGGGTTTTGGGCTGGCACGTCGCACGAGTGGAGCTTGCCGCGAGAATCACGGTGTCCGCTTGAACGCAGCGATGGGCGGCGTGTGCGGCGGGGACATCATTCATGCGCTGCATATTGAAGATCCTCATTTACTTGTTACGAAGTGTATCACCGCCGCCCGGCGTTGCAAAAGTATGCTGCTGTAATCAGAAATTACATTAATTGCAAAGTGCGTTCAGTCCACTGGGAATAAAACTCAACTCACCCCGCGCCTGGAAAAATCACGCAGACGAAACCCGAGCGCCCAGAGCGCGGCAAAATATATTGCGATGCCCGCAGCAATCAACCAGGACAGGTGAATGACCCGCGCCCAGCCTGTACGGATCAACCAGCTTTGCTCGGTGCCCATGCCAAACCACAAAGTCAGCCCCAGTAAAATTAACGCGGCAATTAACCTGGCGAAGAACCCGAACCAGCCCGGCTGCGGTTGGTATATCTGATATTTGCGCAGCAGGTAATACAGAATTACTGAATTAAAACACGCCCCCAGGCTGATGGAAAGCGCCAGTCCGGCGTGTTGCAATGATTCGACGAACAGGAAAAAGAAGAGATTCAAAGCCTGCGTAACCAGCAAGGTAACGATCGCAACTTTGACCGGTGTTTTAATATTTTGTCGCGCATAAAATGCCGGCGCTAAAACCTTGACCGACAATATGCCGATTAGCCCAACGCTGTATCCCACCAGCGCATTGCGCGACATTTGCACATCATTTGCCCCAAACGCACCATATTGAAAAAATGTTGCCAACAATGGTACAGCAATTAAACCGAGTGCCAGCGCGGCGGGTAGCGCCAACATAAAAATCAGGCGCAGCCCCCAATCCAGCATTTTTGAAAATTCGGCGGTGTCGCCGTTTGCATGCAGCTTGGACAGCGACGGCAACAGTATCGTGCCCAGTGCCACCCCGAGCAAACCAGATGGAAATTCCATTAAACGATCCGCGTAGTACAACCATGACACGCTGCCCGCAATCATGAACGAGGCAAAAATAGTGTTGATGAGCAAGCTGATTTGACTAACCGATACACCAAATATCGCGGGGCCCATTTGTTTTAATATGCGCCGTACACCCTCATCTTTAAAATTAATACTGAAGCGCGGCATCATGCCGATTTTTTTAAGGAATGGAATTTGAAAAAGTAATTGCACCACACCCGCTACAAATACCGCTATCGCCAGAGCCAGAATGGGTGGATTGCAATACGGTGCAAGCCACAGCGCGGCTCCAATAAAACAAATGTTCATCAATACCGGAGTGAATGCCGGCACCCAGAATTTATTATAGGTATTCAGTATGCCGGCAGCGACCGACACCAGTGAAATGAAGAAAATGTAGGGAAAGGAGATTTGCAGCAGCTGCACGGTGAGCTTGAATTTATCGGGTGTGGCGACAAAGCCGGGCGCGCTGATGTACACC
>JBEBGP010000245.1:0-3305 GCA_040081045.1 Candidatus Nitrotoga sp. | reverse complement strand
CTATACGCGCTCACCGCGACCATGCGGCTACCCATGCCAGCGGCAAAAGCCAATTCGGTGAGATTGGGTGTCAGCGAGATAATGCGTTGCGGTGGCGAGGTGAACGTGATGGACGTGCCAACGTCATCGATGATTTCGAGTGCGGCAACGGGCAATGACAGGGTAAAAAATAGTAAACCGATCCACTTCCGTATTAATTTCATTTGTCGGTAGCAATTAAGAATGGGTTAATTTCAAGACAGCAATAGAACCGGGGGCGCGAAAGCAAGGAAAAGTGTGGCACAGACAGCACTTTGAATGTGGCAGTAATCAGCGATTTGGCTGGCGTTTTCTGCTGGCGCAGAGATTGTTGTAATGGGGGTTAAATCAGTGCTTCCCTAGGTTTCCCACTACCTGATGCAGTAGGTAATCCCAATTTTGGGGCCATTGTCTTGTACGCATGTCATTTTGCTGGGAGTAAAGATTTTGTCACACAGCATATCCGCCCAATCCTTGTAACTCTGGCACTTATCAAGGTCTTTGAATCTGGCAGTCACAGAACAATTGGAATCTCCCTGTGAGCAGATTATATATTTAAACGGGGTTTCTCCACTGGCATCCTTGACCTCGCTATGGGTGCCGTCTTCGCAACCAGCAAGGAGAAGCAGGATAAAAATAGGCGCTATGTATTTCATATAGTAAACCTAACAAATGAAAGGGACTCCCCTGTCCAGAGGTTGCGGCGGAAGCTGCGAATGGCAACAAGTGCCATGATGTATTTGGTCATCTTAGCCACACCACGCAAGGGGAGACGCATGAACATTATTACCGATCTCGCCAAGAACGTATTTGTTGTGCACGGTATCCAATGATAACGACAATCCTGTGCTGGTCAAGCCGAAAGTAACAAGTGCATAATTACTGCTGCTGATCGCGTAGGGTTAAGTTGTTTTAACCGACGCGGGCTCAGAACTTCACGGAAAACGGTGCGTCGCATCACCACGTTCGGTTGAAAACTATAGTTGGGCGACTCTACTGGTACCGGACTTTAAGCGTGCGTAGCTGACTTAACCCAAGACCGGACTACGTTTGAGCTTCGGAATCTTTGGAGTCATCGTAGGTTAAAACCCAAATCATGCAGATGATCCAAACGATGATGGTGGCTCCAGCAAAGAGGTTACAGACAAAAATCCAATGACGCTGAGGATGGTCACTCCAATACGCAAGGTAAGCGGGAATAAAATAGATGAATAGTAGGATGAGAATAAGCCCGGCTAGTAGTAAACCATCCATTCTTGGCCTCTCTATAACTGATGTCGCACTTGAATCGTTGCGATTGATCTGATTCAGCCCTAACAATTGCTGATATTCGGTTTTGCTCAAAGGCTTGTTGAGCTGTCCAACATCCTGCAAAACCATCTCGACTTACGCAACCCTATTCTATTAATCTTTTAAGATAAGACCCTTTGTTCACAATCAGTAATACACATTACTTCAGTCCGCATGGAACGTATTAACAAATACGAGGGGATCGTTGGTTGGTAGCTCATACACTTGTGGAGTACCCAGGCAGTTCTATGCGTTTACAGACAGATCCATCTATTGCGCGCACCGTGATGCCCGCTTCGTGTAAGGCTTCATAAGCACCTCTCTATGTTTTTAACTGTTTGTAAATACTGCCATTCCTTTGTTATGGTTCAGTGTTATAGTCTGGCAGATTGTAAAAGTCAATTTATACATGGTACGGGCATTGAAAATTCACTCGTCGAAGCGCCCTCAAGCGGCTCGATCAGGCGCGCGATAAGGTCATGGTTAAACATTACAATATTCGCACGGAAAAGTAATATCTTCAATGGAGGGGCGGCTTGATAGCGCGCCTGCTTTACGGCACAGGCAAGTGTTTTACGGGGTGTGTGTTTATGTGTTTTCTGAATATAAAGGAAATGCCGTTCACTTCATTTTTCGAAAAAGACAGCGCACCCTCCTCCTGCTTGTTTGGCACGATACATTGCGATATCGGCATCGTGAACTGCCGTTTCTGCCTCCACTCTCTCAAAGCTCAGCAGGCGTATCCCAACACTGGCACCAACGTGCAAGGTTTTGCCGTTGAACTCAACCGGATTATTCACTTTATTGAGCAATTTTGCGGTTATTCGCGACACCTTGTCGTGCGCTATTTGTTCGTCATTATCGAGATGATCAATTAGCACAACAAATTCATCGCCGCCCAGGCGGCCAACGACATCCTCGGATCGGGTGATGGATTGTAAACGTTCAGCGATTGCAATGAGTACTGCATCTCCTGCATCGTGTCCGTATGCGTCGTTTATGGATTTAAACCCGTCCAGATCCAACAGTAGCAGGGCTCCATATATTTCGTGTCTGACGACGCCGGAAACCGTCATTTCCAGATGTTTCGACAAGAAACGCCGATTGGCCAGTTGTGTTAACGGATCGATATAGGCTAATTGACTGATTTTGGTAAGTGCCGCGTCATGGGCGATGATAAAGGGTTTGATGACCAGAAAATAGATTAAGGGTGTTGTTATCGCCACCAGAATGACAGCATTAAAAAGAGCCATCAAGTTTCCGTCCATACTGCGCAGCAATGGAGAATGCTCCAAAGTCAGCATAAACAATAATTCCACCATTAAAGTGATAATGGCGATTCTGATGGCTACCTGTTTTATGGTTAGTATCTCCACGACGAGCCTTCTCCCAAAAAATTGACACCTGATCAAACAAACTGAATTTCTTACCTCGCGGGTGAAGCATGGCTCAATGACGGGTACACCCTACTATGGTCGTAAAAAGGAATATGACCGAATAATGCCGAAAATAGCGGGCTGTTTTCGGTGGAAGTGCAGCCGTGTATTATATTTTCCTGCATTCAGAGTGAAAAAAGGATGCCATATTAAGGCATTGTCTATCACCCTGCAGGGGCGATTTATACCCCGAGTAATTTGTAACTTATCATGCGAGTACAGAGTTGCCGATTTTATTGCAAATTGGAATAGCGTTGCGCCAATGCCACCCGCTTTAAGTAGGTCTCACGCGCAAGCTGCACGTCTTCCAGAAAATAGGGCAATTCCTTCAGCAACAAAGCCTGCGGGCCATCGACCAATGCCTTCACCGGTGCGGGATGAAAATCCACCAGTACCATGTTTGCTCCCGCCACAACCCCCTGCGCGGTAATATGCACCACGTCCAACACCCCATCCGGGGCGGCACTGCGCGTACCAACCGAATGTGAGGGATCGATGCACACTGGCATTCTGGTTAATCTTTTTACCACGGGCACATGCGCGAAATCAACAAAG
The DNA here is from genome assembly GCA_040081045.1 of Candidatus Nitrotoga sp. Classification (GTDB taxonomy): domain Bacteria; phylum Pseudomonadota; class Gammaproteobacteria; order Burkholderiales; family Gallionellaceae; genus Nitrotoga. The sequence goes on along the minus strand of JBEBGP010000245.1, from coordinate 6 downwards.
TTGCGG
>JBEBGP010000209.1:0-3306 GCA_040081045.1 Candidatus Nitrotoga sp. | reverse complement strand
TTCGTGCTGTGGCACAGCATCTGCACGATCATCCAGATTGCGCCATCGCCACCGCTTGTCATCCGATAAATGACGACACCGTCATTAATAATCCCAATGTGGTGAAAGTGGTGCTGGACAAACATGACAACGCTTTGTATTTCAGCCGCGCCGCGATTCCCTTTGCACGCGATGCTGAAACTGTTACACGTTCTATGCTGCGCCATATCGGCATCTATGCTTACCGCGCCGGTTTTTTGCGCGATTTTTGCCAACTGCCGCCGGCCACTATTGAACAAACAGAAGCCTTGGAACAATTACGCGCACTATGGCATGGCTATAAAATTGGCGTAACCATCACCGATGATGCTCCACCCGGCGGGGTTGATACGGAACAGGATTTACAAATTGCACGTGAACGCTTTGTCCAAATCTAACCACTTTGCAACTATTTAGACTTATTACATTTACATTATGCGACTTATCCTTCTCGGCGCACCCGGTGCTGGCAAAGGCACTCAGGCCAGCTTTATTAAAGAAAAATTTAACATCCCGCAAATTTCTACCGGTGATATGCTGCGCGCTGCGGTGAAAGCCGGCACGCCGCTTGGCATCGCCGCCAAAAAAGTCATGGATGCCGGCGGGCTGGTATCGGATGACATCATTATAAATCTGGTCAAAGAGCGCATTAAAGATGCAGACTGCGCGCAGGGCTTTTTGTTTGATGGATTTCCGCGCACCATCGCCCAGGCTCAAGCCATGCGTGATGCGAAAATTGCAATTGACTATGTGATTGAAATCGAAGTACCGGACAGCGACATCATTCAACGTATGGATGGCCGCCGCGTACATCCTGCCTCCGGGCGCACTTACCACATTCAATTTAATCCTCCCAAAGTTGCGGGCAAAGATGATATGAGCGGTGAAAATTTAGTGCAACGCCCCGATGACCATGCCGACACGGTAAAAAAACGGTTGGCGGTTTATCATGAGCAAACCAGGCCGCTGGTCGAATATTATTCCACATGGGAAAAGAGTGGCACTGCGCATGCGCCGCGCTGCATTAACGTGTCCGGTATCGGCAGTGTTGATGCCATTCGCCAACGGATTTTTAACGCGCTGGCATGAATCCATCACCTAAAGGCTCAACATGACGACACTCAGCAAACCTATCCTCACCCTCGAAGATGCCCGGCGCGTCGCTGCCGCCGCCCAGACTGAGGCACTTCGCAACGAATGGCGCGTAGTGATCGCGATTGTGGATGATGGCGGACACCTGCTGTATTTTCAGCGCAGCCACGACACCCAATTTGGCAGTATCGAAATTGCCCTGCAAAAAGCGCGTGCAGCTGTCGCCTTTAAACGCCCGACCAAAGTCATGGAGGAAGCCGTCGCCGGGGGGCGCTTGAATCATCTTGTCCTGCCTGGCATGCTGCCTGCCGAAGGGGGAGTTCCGCTCGTACGTGAAAATCAGATCATCGGCGGGCTGGGAATCAGTGGCGTGCGCTCAGCACAGGATGGTCAAATTGCCGAGGCGGGATTAACAGTGCTGGGTTGACAGCCTCATCACAACGTAAAAAAATTGCTGCCAACCAGCCTCTGCCCGGACAAACCGCCTGATTAACTGATCGAAGATTTGAAGCCGCTGGAATTTATCAAGCAGACAGGAGAAGGTTTTGCGCATGCTTAGCGCGACTGGGTTTAAATTGTTAGTAACGCATGCTATTGACTTCTCGGCTCGGTGTACATCTTGCCCGACAGCAAGCTGGCAGAAATAATAAGCACAGCACCCACCCACTCACGCGCACTCATCTCTTCACCTGCCAGAAAATACGCAGCAATGGCCGCAAAAACCAATTCAGATAACAACAAAATAATCGCCTGATTGGCCGGTAAATGGCTCACGCCGTATTGCACTATAAAACTGGTCGCGCCCAGCACAACACCAATCAACGCCAGTAACAGCCACGACTCGATGCTCATACTTTGCAATTGCGCAGCGATGCCACCCATATACAGCAACACTGGTGCAGTCACCAAAACCGTGCCCAGCCACACGCTGGCTGCTTTAAAGTTGACACTTAAGTGTTGCGTGCGCCGCACCGTGACATTTAACCAGGCGAAGCACAGTCCCGCTGTCAACCCCATCCATTCCGCATAATTTTGTGGCAAGGGCAGGCCGCGCTCCCCGCTCCATAGCATGGTGAATGCGCCCGTCAAGGAAAGCGCGATAACGGCATAACCATAAAAATTTAACTTTTCACCAAGCATCCAGCGCGATAAAAAGACTGTCCACAAAGGTGCCAGATAAAACAGCAATAACACGCGCATGACTTCGCCATGCAGCACGGCCAGCACGTAACCCACGTTTGCACCGCCCGCGCTGACCATCAACGCAATGCCCCACCAGGCCGACCCGCGCAGCTCCCGCCACACCGGGCCGGTAAAAAACAAACCGGCCAACAGGGCGAAGGTGTAGCTTAAAAATGCGGCTAATACGCCGGAAACGCCCGCCTCATCCAATACGCGATAGGGATACCACACTAGCCCCCACACCAGCGAGCCGGTTATCAATCCACATATTGCCAAAATTTTCTGTTTTGATGCCACAAGATACGCCTTTATAATCCGCTACCGAACAACCATGTCCACACACCTTGACGGGATGAAGTAATCTGCAAAAAATATTCGCAAATATCAATTCCCGGCCAGATAACATATGAATCCCAACCTTGATCGCCTGCAACCCTACCCTTTTCAAAAACTGGCCACTTTATTCGGCGAAATCACACCCAACGCCGCTTACCAACCGATCAACCTTTCAATAGGCGAACCCCGGCATGCCACCCCCCCGCTCATCATTGATGCTTTGTGCGCGAACATGGCAGAACTGGCAAATTATCCCACAACAGCGGGTAGCGATGCCCTGCGACACTGCATCGCGCAATGGATTAGCCAACGCTATGAACTGCCCGCATTGAATGCAAAGACCGAGGTCATTCCTGTAAACGGCAGTCGTGAGGCGCTGTTTGCTTTTGCTCAGGCGGTAATTAATCGCAGTTGCCCAAATACAAAAAGTGGCGACCCCGTGGTGGTGTGCCCCAATCCGTTTTATCAGATTTACGAAGGCGCGGCACTGTTGGCTGGCGCAACGCCTTATTTCATCAACACCACAGCCCCGGATCACGGGCTGAATTACGGGCAACTGCCACCGGAAATATGGCAGCGTACCCAACTGATTTATGTCTGCTCACCGGGCAATCCCAACGGCCATGTAATGACATTATTCGAGTGGAAGACGCTGTTTGAACTGTCAGACCGCTATGG
>JBEBGP010000223.1:0-3328 GCA_040081045.1 Candidatus Nitrotoga sp. | reverse complement strand
AATGGACGGCGATGAGATTTCATCTAAAGTAGAAACTTTATCAGGCCATGTGGCTTTGGCCGACCATAAGCAAGCGGCTGCCCTAGATTTAAAACGCGGCGAATCTGCCGCGTTTGTTTCCTCCAAAGCGAATGCACAAAAAGGTCAGTTCACCGCGGTGTATGCACTTTCTGAAAAACAAATTGCCGATTTAGATCAAGCTACGCAAATTGCGAGAATGGACAAAGGCCAAGGCCTTGGTCGAGCGCCAAGCAGCGAATCCAAAGACAAAGAAATTTGCGCAGAGCCGATTGGAAAATTCAAACAGTGTTCCTGGACTTGTGAGAAAAATCCACAGGGCGAGAAACGCTGCCGAACCGATCTGTCTGAGGTTCAGTGTGTGCGTCGTATTTGTAATGCCAACGGCAGCTGGAGCGAGCCAACTCGACTACCAGCCAGTTCTTATGGCAATTGCGACGGTGTAAGAATCAATGTAGGACCGTGCGATTATTAAGATCAGCCCCAGTCCGTCATCTAGAAAACATTTTGTCTGAGCAGCTTGAAGCCAAAAACATCGACATAATTTTTTTGTGGAAGTTGCAAAATTTTGTGGGAGGCATAGTATTAAATATGTCTCTTTTGAAAGGGACTAAAAGCAATGAAAAAAGCAAACGCCAAAGATAGTAAAAGCAGAATGCTACAAAGATTTTCGCTGCCAGCGCTAGTGCTCGGACTTGGCCGCGCCGGCTTTTCGGTGATGGAAACTTCGATGGCCCTAGGCATCGGTGCGTTTTTGGTTTTAGGCATTGGCAGTACGATGATGAGTGTAAATAAAGAGCTGGGGCGCGCTAACTATATTGCGGATCGATCCGGGCTGACCAACGAAATTAAGCAGTGGCTTATTGTCGCCGGTAAAGACGTAGGCCAGTGCGGGTCGATGAATTTTGCCCTAACGGGTAGCGCCGCACTCAGCGCGCTGAATGCAGCCAACGGTATGGATATCCAGATTACTGTCAGCAGTGGGCAGACGCTAACTACGGGAGCCACTTTTAATTTTGGCAATACACTTATGCGAGTGTTGCAGTTAAGATTTGATAATACAGAAAATCTTTTTACTGACCCGCTGACGGGCCAGGAATTTTATCGCGGGGATATATTGGCGCAGTTTGAAAAAGCCGATGGAACTGGCGAACCTACGCCTATCAGTCGAGCGGGCAGCATGATTCTAGCTGTAGATTCAACAACTGGCGGAATCGCAAGTTGTGCGACAAATCCTGATATTGTTGTCGGCACTGCGTGTGCCAGCATGATCGGTTACGTCATGGATGCCAACACCGGTCGTTGCGTGGAAGCCACCGCCAATTATGCAGGCACGGATTGTTCTGCCGGCGGCGAACGCATTGCCTTGCGCGCACAATTAGGTGGTGTACGCAATCTGGAATGCGCATCTACTGCGGCTGTTAGATGTAACAGCCCGGCAGATTTATCTGTGCGGCGTGCATTGAGCGGTATTGGTAAAATCAATCCAGCAAATCCTGCGGGGGCGTTACCGGCTTCAAGTAATATTGTGCATGCGGTGGAGTGCGATGGCTCTTTTGCCTACGCGCCGCCACCTGCGGCTACAACGCCAGCGGTAGGAACAGCAGGGCCACCGGGCGCGGTGCCCACATACACTCCCCCCAGTACTTACACATCGGGACCAAATCCTGCAGTAGCCAATTGTCCTTCGCCCGACACCGCTTTAGATTGGTATGTACAGTGTGAAATTCTGCGCCAAGATATTACCGGTTTAACACCAGCAACTTGTCCACCAGCGCCGGCGGTATGTAACACGATGACGATACCAACGGTGGATCATGTGGCAGAAGCAGCTGCGGCACCCGCGCCTGTGGCACCGGCAGCTGCCAGCAATCAGTGCGAGTGTGGGGGTGCACCCATAAATTCCGGCGAATATTGTGGCGCCTTAACCACCGCCAGTCTTGGATTTTTACACACGTCCTATCAGGTGGGAGTTGTTTACCAATGCACCAATGGCAGATTGGCTGCGGTGAATGCCGCAAATATTCAAGCTCCGACAAATTTGCAAACCGGGGTGATGCGACCAGTTACGGAATCCGGGGGAATCTATCAGATCAATTAATCGCCGAATTAAAAAATTGAATTTTACCTTGAATCAGCAAGGTAGCGCGATGATTTCAGGCATGATTTTGGTGGCGATGATTTCCTTTGTGGCGATGGGAGTCACCAGCTTCTCCACAAACATGACGGCCACTGCGCGCACGCAGCGGATTCAAGCCACAGCCAGCCGAATCGCAGCGTTGTTTTCTTCTTTGGGCCAAAACAACACTCTTTGTCAGGCGACCATTGTATCTAGCGGTGCATTTAATCCTGTCACTGCGCTGCCAGCTAACGGTGGACAGGCTATGCAGGTATGCATGCCGTCTTTGGAAAACACAGGTTCTGACGACGGCCTTTGCAATAACGCCAACGACCGGTATCCCAACACGGTGGATATATTTAGTTTAGGAATTCAAATTTCTGCCATTGTCTTTGAGCGAATTGATCCGGATAACGACGGGGACTTTGACGAACACAATCTGGTTTCTGGCCTCGACACTTCGTATTTGGGCCGACTTGTTATTTTTCCCACTCATTTAGCCAATCCACCGGTTCCCTTGGGGCGTCGAGTGGCAGTTCCCAGTCTTCGTGTAACTATTGATGGGGGTACGAATGCGGTTACGGCTTGTGGCGCAGATGACTCATCAGCATCGGTGTGTGCGAGCCTTGGCGGTATTTTCAACGCCGGCTGGACGCCGCAGTGTCAGATCGGTTTACAAGATGTAAGTTGTGCAGGCGCACATGACATCATCACGGGATTTAATCCGGACGGAACACCGATTTGCACCGACGTACTACAGACGGCTCCCTATGGCCATGTGGCCGTGGGGATCAGCGACACCAATATCACATGGGAGCTCGTAACCGACTGGGAATATGGCCCGTGGGGGCCGTGCAGTGTGGATAATGTTTCCAGCCGCTACGTTGCCTGTGTACGCTCCATCGACGGCGCGGCTATGCCCGATGCCAGCTTCTGTCGGGGTACAGAGCCAGTTGCGACGGCGGAGTGCTTATAATTGTGGGTATCGGGGGAAGTCTATCAAATCCATTAGTAGTTACTTGCCAGATTGCGTTTGCAACACGCGGGGATTTTCCCTTGCTGAAGTCGTTGTCACGGGTGCGGTGTTGTCCATATCTGTTTTGGCGGCGACCAGTTTGACAGAAATCGTTGCCAATACCAGCCCCAGCAGCCCTACTTTTTTGCCAAGTTTGCCTAAAGCGGCGGCTAAAT
>JBEBGP010000234.1:0-3349 GCA_040081045.1 Candidatus Nitrotoga sp. | reverse complement strand
GCGAATTTGAAATGAAAGCCGACCTCGTGTTACTCGCGATGGGCTTTGTCAGCCCCGTACAAAAAGTGTTGGATGCCTTTGGTGTGGAAAAAGATGCACGCGGCAACGCCCGTGCCACGACCGACGGCGAGCATTGCTACAAAACCACCTCCGAGCGCGTATTTGCCGCAGGCGATATGCGCCGTGGTCAATCGTTGGTCGTGTGGGCGATTCGTGAAGGCCGCCAAGCGGCGCGTGAGGTGGATGAATATTTGATGGGCAGTTCGACGCTACCGCGCTGATTTTTTAAGCCGACGTTTATTTTTTGGTTAAAGCCAGGATGCATTATGCAAGCGCAGGTAAAAACGGCAATCCTCATCCGAGGCAAAAATCGGATCACGGTTATTGCCGTGCCGAATAACATGTAGTGGCTAACCGGGCAGATAAAAGCGGGGAAGACGAGCCATCATGTAACTCCCAAGAGCGGTAGGGAGGCTAAGAATAGCAGATTAAATCGAGTCTGACCCTGAGGTCTCTGGAAGGGTTAGGTGTCAGCATTTGCACTTGATGTCTCGCAGACCTCGCGAAGACCGGACACCAATTTGCGTGCGATGTTCTCCGTATGGTCGATTGGCGGGAGATAATAAGTGTCGCCCGTAACCCTGTATCCGAGCTTTGTGCCCTGATACTCTAGCGCCAGCAACTCGATCATGCCTTGTTCAGGTGGGTTCAATGAAACGTAGCTTGACAATCCGTGCTTTTGTGCCACTTTCGCGAGCGCGAGCAGATTATGACCGAGACTACGTTCCGCAAGATTTTTCGCGTTGACGCCACAGTGAAGTAGGAATGCTTTAAGACTCAGTTCGATTGAACGACAAAAGAGGAAATAGATAGGAAGCGAGACGTTTCCCGCTCGGTTGAGCAGCAGCTCAGCGGCCTTGAGGAACTCAACCGCATCGAGCATGAAGCCGGCGGGGGTGGCGCGTGGCGTTTTCATCGGCGACCAACATTCGAAAGGAGTGAGCAAGCGGTGGGTGCACGCTCGACTAAAGGGATAGCCATCGTGGCTGAACGCAATTCGATCAAAGGGATTGGACGACCAACTTTGTAGCTTCGTAAGACTGTCGTATGTCGTCTTGTGCACCAGATATGAAGGCTGAGGTGGCTCCCAACGCCGTGAGTGAGGAAGATATGAATAAAATGTCTGAGGTCTCAAGCACTGTGAGCTGGCTTGATATGCCGGCTCTGTCCAACGGGTACGTTGGCTGTAGGTTCCTGGCGTATGCAACGAAATTCTGGAGATACGTATTGGTCCGAGAGGCGTAGGACTGCCTAGCCCCGAGAATAACCGTACTGCTCCCGGTCACTTGGGCACCTGCTGAATTGGCGGCGGAGAACAAGCCAGACAGATCGGCGTTGTAGCCGTTCGTTCTGTTCTCGCTTTCAGCTGTTAGCCAACTTTGCGTTAGAGCACTCGATTGCTCAGTCGTATTTGTGTTCTCAATTATATTTGAGTTCTGTGGCGAGCTATCTGAACCACCCCCGCATGCGCACAACAAGAGCGCAATCGTGGCTGTGACAATGTAAAGCATCATGCAATCCTTTATTTGTTGCGGCGTGGTTACAATTTTCCCTGACATATTGAACTCCTGAAATAAAATAATTGAGACACTTACGGATGCTGCCAGTATTACTTAAACCAAACGGCCTATACAAAAACCGGGGCGATTCAGAATTTAGCCAGCGTATCAATGAAAAACTAAGAACGTCGCCAGGTAGTGCCCGTCACGCTGTCTTCCAGCACGATACCCTCGGCCAATAATTCTTTACGGATACGGTCTGCTTCAGCGTAATTTTTTGCCTGCTTGGCAGCGGTGCGAGCAGCAATTTGCTGGTCAATAAATGCGTGGTCACTGCCACGCGGTGCGTATGAGCCAATATCGCCAGGAGTAAGAACAAACGATGCTGATTCAACCGACGTTACATTTTTGAACAATGATCCTACCGTACCTAAAGTTAGGACGAATGATGCAGTGCCTTGGAAATATTCCGATACATCCTGCTGTAATAATCCGAGTACTCTGCCCAGTGCTTTTAGTTGTACTGCTGCATCTACTGATTTGCTACGGTTCACTTCATTTGCCAGATCAAACAGAACAGCCACTGCTTCCGGTGTATTGAAGTCATCATCCATTGCAGCCTTGAAGCGTTGTGCATGGGGGGTACTCAAATCAATAGTTCTTACATTACTCTCTCTTACTCCCTCACCCCCAGCTGGCTCTGCCTCCCTCGCTCCGTTCTCCACAGAAGGTGAGGGAGTAATTTTCAATGCTGTATATAATCTGTCCAATGCATTTTTCGCATCATTCAAATGGGCATCCGAATAGTTAAGCTCACTACGATAATGGGCGCGTAGAATAAAAAATCGCACCACTTCCGGTTTATACTTTTCCAGCACTTCGCGTATGGTAAAAAAATTTCCAAGTGACTTGGACATTTTTTCATTGTCCACGCGCACAAAGCCATTGTGCATCCACACGTTCACAAACTGGCATTGGTGTGTGCCCTCAGACTGGGCAATTTCATTTTCATGATGCGGGAATTGCAGATCCGCGCCGCCGCCATGAATGTCAAAATGTTTGCCTAAAATTTCCGCGCCCATAGCAGAGCACTCTATATGCCAGCCGGGGCGGCCTGCGCCCCACGGTGAATCCCATTTCACTTCGCCGGGTTCATCGTCCTTGGCGTGTTTCCACAGTACAAAATCCAACGGGTCATGCTTGCCGTCATTCACCTCGACCCGTTCGCCTGCGCGTAAATCCTGTAATGATTTGCCAGAGAGTTTTCCGTAGCCGGCAAATTTTCGCACCGCAAAATTCACGTCACCATCATCGGCAAGATACGCTAAACCGTTTGCTTCGAGTTGCGAAATCATCGCCAACATCTGCGGTACATATTGCGTGGCGCGCGGCTCGGCATTGGGTTCCAGCACACCCAGCAGACGTTCATCCTGATGCATGGCATCAATAAATCGCTGAGTGAGGGCGTGGATCGATTCATTATTTTCAGCGGCACGTTTGATAATTTTGTCATCAATGTCGGTGATGTTGCGCACGTACATTACCTCCAAGCCGCTTGCCCGCAGCCAGCGATAGACCATATCAAACACCACCATCACCCGTGCGTGACCGAGATGGCAATAGTCATACACGGTCATGCCGCACACGTACATGCGAACTTTGCCTGGTGTGATGGGGATAAATTCCTGTTTGCTGCGCGTGAGCGTGTTGTAAATTTTCAATGTCACATTGTCCCCTTGTGGGACATTGTCCCCTCATTGTCCCCTTGTGGGATGTGGGACGACGCAGCC
>JBEBGP010000050.1:0-12688 GCA_040081045.1 Candidatus Nitrotoga sp. | reverse complement strand
GTAACCGCTCCAGTGTTTGAAATATTGCATCTTCTTTATCCATAAAACTCGGACTGGATTGCCCAACAAAAGTTCAATCTTCATCGTGCCGAGTCTATATCATCGCAGATTTCCTTTAAGGCAACTGAAAATGTACACGGTCATTGAAACTTCCACCCCAAGTCAAATTACATGCTGTCGGTTGTGCCAACCAACTCGCAATCAGAAACATCTGTTCTTGCTTCTTCTGTTGCTTACTCATTATCAGAGATGGAAGTGGAGTCAATTCTTGAAGCAGCCCTTGAATCGTACTTTTAGAAATGTCGAATGCTTGGCCTATTGAATGCTTGCTGTCATCCACCGGACGAAACTCAAGGCAGTGACCGCCATTACATCCCTTTGCTGCGACAATCTCGGCGCGTCGTGTTTTGCACGCCTCATTTTTTTGTTGGCAGGCAAATCAAGCTCAATCATCTTGTCCCAAATTTCCCGCAAGTGTGCTTGATAAGCTGTGGTGCGATAAGTTGCGGTCGGCCCAGCATAAGGAATCTGAGGGCTAGCGGTTACATTCGTTGCTGCTATTTTATCGGCAAAACACTGCATCTGAGCTTTCATATTATCGCTGAGCTTCGGGCAAGCACCATCCACGTCCACACCGAGTCCCTTTTCCAGTGATGCTGTACAAGCATCATTCACAGGCAAGGGTTTCAGTGGCGGCACCGGACAACTGGTCACCACTATCGTTTCCGTGGCCTGGTTTGAACATTTGCCGCCATCACAGGTTGCGGTAACGGTGTGTGTGCCGCCCACGGGCGGGGCGGTGAAGGTAAAGTTCAGTCGGCCATCTGCGCCCGTTGAACCAGCCGTGGGGCTGAGTATAGCCGTGCCTGCCCCCGGCAGCGCGCTGGTGGTGAGTGTGACTGCTACGCTGCTCTTCGCTGTCGCCCCTTCCATCACCTGTGCATAGGCCGCCCGCGATGCGAGGGTAGCAAGTTCACCACCCACATTTAAATCATGGAGGGCAATGGTATATTGCACTATCGGAATACAACTGGTTAAGGTGGGGTCGGGCTTGTAACCCGCATTGCAGGTGCAGGGCGCGCTGGGTGTGGAGTTGGCTGGGCAAACCCCGCGCGTGACCGGATAGACGGCATTTTGTACGGACGTTATGCCCGTTACTGAATCTTGGAACAGACAATCCAACGCTTCGTACCCGTCGTAGTAAGTGGCATTGGGGCGGGTTCCTACAAAGACCCCATGCCACCACGAGAAACTGCTCATCGATCTACCTATGGCCTCACATACCACTGCGGCAGAAGTGGCCGTTGAGTTAGCTGCAGAGGGGGAAAATAACACCGCCCAGAAACCTGTTTTTTCGATGGTACGGTTAACAGACCCCTCGGCCTGCGCCTGCGTCGCCATCCCGAATATCATCAACGCTGTCATGAGTAATTTCACCCTATGGCGGGCAGGTAATCCATCTCGCCCGAAGAGTACAGCATAGCTGAATCGCCGGGTGTGTGTCGCATGGCTGCGCATGGTGTTGTCCCCTTTTTTGCTGCTGCGTTGATTGGTGTTGCGTTACCTTGTTGTTTTTGGTTGAGCGTGGTGCCTAGAGCCGACAATGCGATTGCCAGCAGACTGCACCGTAGCATGCTAGGGGGGATGTCAAGTACAGCAGCCTTCTGCCAGCCATTTATTATCTGCTACAATCTGCGCCGCTTAAGGTGCCAGATCATTTAAATTGTCTGGTTAAACGGGAAACAGGTGCTGGAGTTTGCTCCACAAGCCTGTGCTGCCCCCGCAACGGTAAGCAGGTATGGACGTGTCAACAAGTCACTGTGAGTCATCATGGGAAGACGATGCGTCTGGTCTGAATATTGACCACCCCTGCGAGCCCGGATACCGGCCTTGAGTGAATGAATCCTGACTGCGTTTTGAATTGAGCAGGCAGACATTCATCAGGCCGGGAAATGCTGCGGGTGGCGCATGGTGATTCAAGGGTAAATTGCAAATACCTGTCTCCTGCTGTTTCGCACATTTCCTGAAGTAGCAATTTCCAACGGGGAACCTTGGAATTTACTCGGGAAAATTAAAATGTTACAAAATAAATCACGTCTGCTGTTACTTGCCATCACACTATGTGCGGCTATCTCTTCAACCCATGCCCAAACGGAATCCGCTCCTTCATCAGAAGTTGATACCGCCCCACAAGGGGACAATGAATTGGTTGTTCCCATGAAAATTTTCATCGTCACGGGCACGCGGATTGGTCAGCCTTTAAAGCAAACCCTGTCTCATGCCACAGTGATTAATCAGCAAGAAATTCAAGATTCACAAGCAACCGATGTTCCCTCGCTGCTTAAAAATCTTGCCGGAATTGAATTTTATCAATCCAGCGGCATCGGCAAACAAGCCAGCTTGTTTATGCGTGGCACCAATTCCAGCCATGTATTGATTCTGCTGGACGGAGTGCGTATCAACTCTGCAACCACAGGTGCTACCGCCATCGACCAACTCATGCTGGATCAAATCGAACGCATTGAGGTCGTGCGCGGCAATGTCAGCAGTATGTATGGTTCGGAAGCGATCGGTGGGGTGATACAAATTTTCACCAAGCGTGGTCGCGGTGAACCCGCCTTTTCTGCCAGCGTGGGAGCGGGGTCGAAGCAATCGCGGCGCATTTCTACAGGCTACGGCGGTCAAATAAATGATACACAATTTAATGTTCGGGCTTCTCATTATCGGACCGACGGGATATCTGCCATTAACCCGCAGCTGGCTCCCAATGCCAATCCTGATAATGATGGCTATGAGAATGCCAGTTTGTCCGCGAACGTGCATCATACGTTAAGTGCTGATCACGGCTTGTCTGGCTCGTTCTTCCGCAGCAGGGGTGAGGTGGAATATGATGACACCAATGCATTTGGCGGTGCAATAACCGATGTGCATACGAGTTCCGCCACACTCGGTAAATTTTCTCTCGCCTCGGATAATCGCCTGGCTGAAAGATGGCAAAGCAAGTTGCAACTGGCGCAGGGCAGGGATGATGCGAAGGGTTATTTGAATGGTATGGAAAACCCAGGCTCCGGCTTTAAAACAACCAACCGACAACTCACTTGGCAAAACACTCTGGCCGTGCATACCGATGGCAAGGTTTTGTTGGGCTTGGAAAAGCTGAAACAACAGGTCGCATCAGACACTGCGTTTACCCGCACAGAGCGCCGGATAAATTCCCTGTTTGCGGGCTACACAGGCAACTATGGCGCGCATCAAGTGCAAACAAATTTGCGTCAGGACCGCTACGCTGATTTTGGCAAAGCCAATACGGGTTTACTGGGTTATGGCTATGTAATCACCGACACATTGCGCGTCACAGCCAGTGCCAGTACGGCATTCAAGGCGCCTACGTTTAATGATCTATATTACCCATTATCCTTTGGTTTTTCCGGCAACCCGAATTTAAAGCCGGAACGTTCCAGAAATCGCGAGCTGGGGCTGCGTTATGCAAATGACATGCAGCATGTGAACATTATTTATTTCGACAACCGCATTCGGGATTTAATCGCCCCCCCCCCCGACTTCAGTACGGTCATTAATGTCAACACTGCACGTATTAATGGAATTGAATTAAGCTATGCAGGGCAATTTGCCAACACTGGCATCAAGGCTGCCTACACCCGCCAAAATCCGCGTGATGAATTAACCAATTTACCTTTGCTGCGTCGTGCCAAATCTTTTGCCAATCTAAGCATCACACAGCAAATGCAAGGCTGGCGTGTGGCCGGAGAAGCCCAGCGCAGCGGGCCGCGTGTGGATAGCAACATTATGACTTTTTCGAGGATTACTTTGCCGGGCTACACGCTGATCAATCTGCTTGCTGATTACACAATTAACCAGCGGCTAAACTTATCAATGCGCGTGGACAACCTTTTAAATAAAGACTATATGCTGGCGCACGGCTACAACACTTTGGGACGCACGGTATTGATAGGATTGAGTTCACAGCAATAACCTGTTTTTATTTACGCTCAAGGCGGCAGCAATGCCGCCTTTTGCTTTTCTGCACAACAAACATAAGTTCACAGGGGTTGGCCGTATACCAAGTGCAAGTTAGCGTGGTACCCTGATTTCGACTATGGGGCAAGTGTCGGTTTCGCGGCGTAATCAACAAGCATGCTGAGTTTCATAAATGTGGCGGGTGTAAGCAGAAGTACCACCTTAATATAGAATAAAACTGTGATCTGTCACCAAACGCCATGCACTTTCACTTGCTAACTTTGCCTTTTAACAATTAGTGAAGAATCTTCGCCCGTTACATTATTGGAGCCGGGGATTCATACATGGTTACGTGAGTAATCGCGGTGCTTTTACAGCAAGCAGGTAAGCATTCGTAGCGGGTCTTCACATATCGCGTTATTCTGTCAGAGTCTGCAAATACTCACGGCTGGCTGGTTCAATGACACAACTAACTATAGACAGAACAAAAGAGGTTGGATTTTCAGCCTAACCTGTTGATTGGTTGACTGTTTCTGGCTCCCCGACCTGGACTCGAACCAGGGACCTGCGGATTAACAGTCCGTCGCTCTACCGACTGAGCTATCAGGGAATTGACAAGGTCGCTATACTACTGACAGCAAGGCATGGGGTCAATAGACAGCTGCATCAGACTGGTCATGCATAGAAAATAGCAGCGGTGTAAGTATGCTTTTTCAGGTGAAATAAAAACATGGATCCAAAAATTGTATTTGTCAAAACCAAAAAAGGTGATGATGAAATAAACAGCACAACCAGCCACCTATACGGAGATGTTAAGCGCGTATTGGTACTGATAGACGAGCAGTCTACAGTTAAGGAACTAAGAAAGCGTGCTGCACCTAGTCTGCGTGCTGAGATGGATGCACTATTTCAGGAATTACTGATTGGGGGGTTTATCCAGAATCAAAATATGGCGAGCAAGTTGACTTCGCCAAATATGTCCAGTCCCGTAAAAATTTCCAACCCCAAGCCTAGCGTGCCCAAAGAAAGTGACGAGTCGAGTCTGGATTTTACCGGATTGATTGCAGCACCAATCTCATCCATAGCAATTCCACCGGGAACTGTAAACATGGATGCTGAAAAAGAAGTCTTGAAAACGCGGTTGGAGAATCAGCACAAAAAGGAGAAAAAAATGGCAGCTGCTGCGCTGCTCAAAGCTGAGCAGGAGGCAGCAGCAAGATTAAGGGCGGCTCAAGAAGCTGAAGCGGCACGTCTTAAGGCCGAGCAGGAGGCAGCCAGGATTAAGGCCGCAGCACATGAAGCTGAAATGGTCCGTATCAAAATTGAAGCGGAGACGAAGGCGCGTGCCGCGCAGGAAGCAGAGCAGGCTGAACAGAAAGCGCGCGAGGCAGAAAGAGCCAGAATACAAACAGAGGCCGCACTGGCCAAAGCGAGGATAGCGGAAGAGGCAGAAGCCCGCGCCAAGTTGGAAGCTGAGCAGGCGCAGGCAGCGGCACGCACGATTCAGGAAGCGCGAGTAGCGGCTGAAGCGGAGGCTAAAGCCGCAGAGGAAATAAGATTGCGTGCTGAAGCGCAATCAAAAAAGAGCCGTGCGGAGGCGAATGAATTTTCTTCAGATGTAGCGTCATTGAATGCAGCAGATAGACTGAAGCAGGGTAAGGAAGATAATCAGACACAAAAACTGGCGGAAACACGAGCCAAATCACGGCCTGAAGCTGATCAGCGCGCCGCGACGCAAGCACAACAAACTACCGCTCCACTGGCGCAGCGCGTCCCTCGCTCCCCGCGCAGACCCCTGCCAGTCGTTAAAATCAGTCTGATGTTGATTATATTGGCGGTAAGCGCAATATTCTTATTGCCCTTTGTAATGCCTATGGAAACATATATCAAGCAAACCGTGCAAACGCTTTCCACACAATTAAAGCAGCCGGTGAAGATAGGTGCAATGCACGCCAATTTGCTACCCATGCCCACGCTGGAATTAAAAAATGTGGAGATTGGTAACCCAACAGGAGCGCAAGTTGAAAGCGTTGTATTGAATTTTAATTGGCTAACTGTATTTTCTCCGGCAAAAGAAATCACCAAGGTGGAAATCAACGGCTTGGCAATTAACGCCAATTTTTTTGGCAAGGCGATGCCTTTGTTCGCAGCGGCTGGCAGGGATGCGCTCTTCCCGGTGCAACGTATGGTGTTGCAAGGTATCAGCATCAAGGGGTTTGAGTTGCCACCAACCAATGGTGTATTAGATTTTAATAGTCAGGGTGAATTGACCAAGGTTGTGTTGAATACTGAAAACAAAATAATCCGCGTGCAATTACAGCCTGTAGAAAAATCCGGGCAAGGTAATTGGAAGTTTGGATTATTACTCAGGGATGGTCATTTACCCTTACTGCCGGAGATTCTATTTACCGAACTCAACGTGGGTGGCCTGGTGAGCCTGAGTGAGGCCAACATTAATGAGATTGAGGGATTTTTGTATGGGGGCAAGCTCACTGGCAGCACGCGCGTGACATGGGATAAAGGCTGGCAGATGCTGGGTCAATTGCATTTATCCAATCTTGAATTGCAGGAAGCGATGCCACAATTGGGCATGATGGGCAAGCTGGGTGGAGATGCCAACTTAAATTTTCATGCCGACAGCCTGACTAATCTGATGCAGTCGCCCAAAATGCATGCACCCCGGATGACGGGTAAATTTGTTGTGAAAAAAGGCGCTATTAATGCCTTTGATCTGGTTGATGTCACAAGCGGGAATGCTGCTGGCAGCGGCCGCACGCATTTTGAAGAGGTCAATGGAACTTGGCAGGTGACTGACGGTAACTATCAATTGCGACAAATTAAAATTGCCGGTGGCATGATGAGTGCAAACGGTTCAATAGATTTATTGGCCGATAAAAAATTATCGGGTAAATTAAACGTTGCCCTGCAGGCGCGTGAAGAAATGGGTAATGTGCCGGTGCTGCTGACAGGTACGCTGGCCAAGCCCGAGTTGCAGGTGGGAGCCAATTAAAAAGCCGCCGGGGTTTCTTTTATTGCTCGCAGACTCGCCGCCAAACCAAACATTACCGTTTATCTGGAACAACAACGTGGCACGGCAACGCCCCCGCGCAATCACCGCAACAGCAAAAAGATCATACTGACTGCAGCCCGACTGGCGCGGGACATTCCGCATAACCATAACTTCGGGCACACAAAATTCCTGATATTGCTTTTACAGCCCGTAAAAACCAATGTTTCGTATACCAAATTATCTCTACATCAGCTTGACCTTGGTCGGATTAATGTGGGTTTTACCCTTTTTGTATTATCACCACGCCTATCCGTTAACCACGTTTTATCAGGAATGGAGCGCAGCCATGCTCGGGCTGTGTGCCATGCCATTGCTGGTAACCAAAAGTTCTGTGGCATCGGCGACTGTTCCGCGTATTGCATTGTTACCCGTCGCATTGTTATTGCTGGTGCTGCTGCAAGCGCTATCAGGCAAACTGGCTTATTTTGAGCAGGCATTACTGTTCAGTCTTTATATGCTGTGGGTAGCGTTACTACTGCTACTCGGACACCGGTTACGTACCGAGATTGGCTTGCCGGTTTTAGTGACGGTGCTTGCGGCATTTCTGCTGCTAGGCGCAGAGCTCAATGCTTTTGTGGGTATTTTGCAGCACTACCGCTGGGACACTTGGTTTAATGCGGTTACTACCGAAAAAATTTCCTCTGCCATTTACGGCAACATCGCGCAACCCAATCATTTTGCACACTACATCGCCTTGGGCTTGATTTCGCTCGGGCTATTGTTGACCAGAAGAATATTGCGCGCAGCCCCGGCGTTATTACTCACACTGCCCCTACTTTTTGTGCTGGTGTTGAGCGGATCACGTACTGCCTGGTTATACCTGATTGCCATCGCCGTGCTGGCCTATTGGTGGCAGCGCAAAAATCGGGCAGATAAAATTTTGCTGCATTACGCGCTGCTGCTGTTATTGGGTTTTGTGTTGATGCACTGGATAGTGCAACTGCCGTGGCTGGCAGGAACATCAGGCAGCGTCACTACAGTGCAGAGGTTGTTGGGCGAAGTTGAAAGTGGCGGAATCAGGCTTTATTTATGGCGCGAATCCTGGCATATTTTTACTGACTTTCCTTTGCTTGGTGCCGGGTTCGGGCAATTCGCCTGGCAGCATTTTCTGCTCTTGCCCCAGCTGCAATCCGGCCAGATTAACGGCCTGTATAACAATGCCCACAACATCGTAATGCAGTTTGCCGCTGAAATGGGCGCGGCGGGATTGCTCATTTTATTTGGCACGCTGTTCGCGTGGCTGGGCCAAATTGTACGCGTGCAATTGACGATTTATCATTGGTGGGGCTACACCGCATTGTCGGTTATCGGCATACACAGCTTGCTCGAATATCCCCTTTGGTATGCCTATTTTCTTGGCATCGCCGCAATTATTTTAGGGATGCTGGATGAACGGGTGGTACAAATGAAATTGCATAACAGCGTGCGCATAGCAGTAATAGCCACGCTGTTATTAGGAATGGTCGCACTTGTGCAGTTATTTTATGGCTATCGTACGCTGGAGCATGCGTTCGCACTTCAGCCACATCCGGCAAGTGCAGCGGCAACAAAACATACCGGCACCGTCCAGGAAATTCACACGACTTTACAGGCCATGCCAGCCAAATCGTTGCTCAAACCTTATACGGAATTATTGATGAGTGGCTCGATCAAACCGAATGCAGAGCAACTGGAAAGCAACCGTGAACTGAATACGCGCGTAATGCGTTTTGTGCCGATAGCCCCGCTGGTGTATCGCGAGGCATGGCTGCTAGCTCTGGCGGATAAACAGTCCGAGGCGCGCGTGCAAATAGAACGTGCTATCTGGTCTTATCCCCATAAATGGGCAGCGGCACAAAAAGATTTGCAGAGTTTGGCACAGAAAGACCCCGCGCATTTTGCTGCTCTGCTAGAATTCACGCTCCAGAAAAGCAAGGAGATTGAAAGTGCAGTTCGTTGAAGCAAATATTATGTTAATTGGCACCGCTGTCATCAGTGGATTGATGCTGGTGTGGTCATTTTTGGGTAATCGTATACGCGGTATTAAAGAAGCAAGCTGCGTTGAGGCGCTGCAATTGATTAACCGCAAGAACGCGGTGGTGCTGGATGTGCGCGAGGAAAGTGAATTTAAAACCGGACATATTTTGAACGCAAAAAATATTCCGTTGGATGCCCTGAAGGAGCGCATCGGTGAGTTGGAACGCTATCGCAATCAACCCATAGTCGTCATGTGCCGCAGCGGCTCACGCTCTTCTATGGCCTGTGGTCGCTTGGGCAAGCTGGGTTTTCCCGATGTGTATCAATTATCGGGTGGCATGATGGCCTGGCAAAAAAGCAACATGCCGCTCAAAAAATAATTCTCCGGCATATAACCATAAAGACCCAGCTAAAGAACACAAGTCATGCCTAAAGTCATTATGTATTCCACCGCTGTTTGTCCTTATTGCATTCGTGCGGAAGGGCTGTTGCGCGCCCGCGGTATCACTGAAATTGAAAAAATTTCAGTCGATGCTGATTACAAATTGCGTTTGGCCATGATGAAAAAAACTGGTAGACGCACCGTGCCGCAAATATATATCGGTGAGCGGCATGTCGGTGGTTACGATGATTTGGCGGCATTGGATCGTGCCGGTGAGTTGGGCAAATTGCTGCAATCCTGACCGGATACCCGGATAGTAAACGATATATCGTATTTAATTGTAGTGCGGGAATAAATAAATGAATAAAGCAAATGCCACAGCGGCTGCAGCCGCATCATCGCAAACTGTATTTAATATAGAAAAGCTTTATGTGAAAGACATATCGCTGGAAATTCCCCACGCCCCGGAAATTTTTCTGGAGCGCGATCCGCCGCAAATTGATTTGCAGATACACTCGCAAGCAAAACAGATTGAAGAGGGGTTGTTTGAAGTGCAGGTTACTGCAACGGTCACGGCCAAGCTGGCAGCCAAGGATAACAAGATCGTGTTCCTGATTGAAGCCACACAAGTCGGAATTTTTCGGGTACACAATCTGCCGCCGGAAGAATTGCCTCCAGTGCTGGGTGTGGTATGTCCGAATATACTGTACCCCTATCTCAGGGAAGTCATATCAGCCATATCTTCTCGTGCAGGTTTTGCAACCGTGTTGCTTCATCCGATTAATTTCGATGCCATTTACCAAAAGCAAAAATTGGTCGAGGTCAACGAGGTTGTGAAACATTGAGCAGGCTGGCCTTCATTATTGCGGTGCTGTGGATTAGTGCGGGCAATTTTGCACTTGCAGCAGACTATTTGTCGATTGCAGAAGGATCGGCCATTTTTTATGACGCGCCTTCAACTAAAGCAAAAAAAATATTTGTCGGCAGTCGCTACCTGCCATTAGAACAAGTGGTCAGCTTGGAAGGGTGGGTCAAAGTGCGTGATAGCTCAGGCAAATTAAGCTGGGTAGAAAAGCGCATGTTAAGTGATAAACGCACGGTGCTGGTGACCGCCCCACTGGCATCAGTTCGCAAAATGCCCGAGGCCGAAGCGACTATCGTTTTCCAGGCAATACTCAATGTGTCATTAGAGTGGCTGGAAGATACCCACATCGGCTGGATTAAAGTGCGTCATCTGGACGGTGCAACGGGTTATGTAAAGGCCAGCGAAGTGTGGGGTTACTAAGTACTGCGGATATTAAGGGCATTTCTAAAAATTCACATTTCATCCCAACTGCTGCGTTGCAGAAAAAATTTCTTGCTTACATATCATCCATATGCAGCGCCGCAAAAAATTTTCCACGCCTTGCATTTGGGCGAACTCTTAATTTTTAGAAGTGCCCTTAATAATTAACGGTCTGCGCACTTGAGACGTAAAGCAGTAAAAACTTTCACGCCGTTCTTAAAAGTCATTGATTGCCACAGGTGTGGTTAATGATATTTTATTGCACCAACCATCCCTAAAAAACAATTGCAGGAATCCCAAAGGCAAAAACAGTTTTTGAAGCGACGCCCGCCTGTCAAAACCGGTAACAACAGTCGCCATGAACTGGCACACACTGTGCCAATCGGCCGAAGCACCATAATCGGACCAACAATCCGTTTTATTTTCTCCCCCCACGTTCTTCCGCCCATTTTTTAACAGGCTTGTGCGCTGCATCGAATACAGATTTAAATGAAGGACGATGTATTTGGGAAAACGCTGATTACATCTCGCCGTTCGTGGTGAGCCTGTCGAACCATGAGTGGCGTGACTTTTAACTCAGGAAATCAAATCACTCACCCTTCGACAGGCTCAGGGTGAGCGGATTTAATTAACGTTTCTTTGAAAATTATTGATCTCGCTTTGTTTCATAGTGCAGGCACACCACACCAGACGCAAAAATTTTACTTTTCACCAGCGTGAGTGCGGTTCTGTCCTTGATGTTTTTGAATAAGGGAATACCTTGCCCCAATAAAATTGGATTGATAAATAACCAATACCCGTCAATAAGGTTTTCCGCCATCAGCGCATGAGTTGCGGAGGGGCTGCCAAACATCAGGATTTCGCTACCGATGCCTTGTTGAGGAAGGGGCTTAAACTAGGCGGTTCGTCTCACGCCTCTGCTATGCCTGACCAACCGTACCCTGCTTAATATCTCCCGCTGGTACGTAGGTGTTCATCACCACGCCTGTTTTTGAAACCTTGGACGCAACCAGGCGCAATGCGCCTGGCTTTGCGCCCTGCTCAAACAGTCGCTTGCCGTGACCCAGCACGACGGGAAACATCCAGATGTGGTATTCATCAATGAGCGATGCCTTGTGCAAGGTTTGAATCAGATTGCCGCTGCCGATGATTTGCAGATCAAGACCGAGTTGCGCCTTAAGCGCGGTGATGGCTGCCACGACATCGCCATCGAGCAGCGACGAATTGTTCCACTGCAATGACTTCAACGTGCGCGAGGCCACATACTTTTTGTCCGCATTCAGCGTTTTGGCAATCGGGTTATCTGCCGCTTGCTGTGGCCAGTAGGCGGCGAATATCTCGTAAGTTCTGCGCCCCAGCACCAGATCGCGGTCTATGCCGACAAACCCCGCCGCCGCAAAGTCCATCGCATCATCATTAAACGCCCACATCCAGCCGCCCAGATCAAAGTTGTCTTCGTTAGGTCCGCCGGGTGCCTGCATGACACCGTCCAATGATGTAAAGGTTGATGCTATTAACTTTCTCATTTTGCTCTCCTGATTATAAAGTTGCACTTGTCATGCCACAGCCCGTGCAGGGCAAATTTTTATTGTGCGGCGCGCTCCAGATCGGCGATGATAATTTTTTTCATCTTCATCATTGCCTGCATCACTCGCCCCGCTTTCGCGGGATCGGGATCGTTCAACAATTGCCCCAGTTGTTTGGGTACAATTTGCCAAGTGACACCAAACTTGTCGTCCAGCCACGCGCACTGGTTGTACTTGCCGTCTGCGCCGAGTTTGTCCCAGTAGTAATCGACCTCGGCTTGATCTTCGCAATCGACCACGAAAGAAGTCGCCGGAGAAAATTTATATATTGGCCCGCCGTTGAGTGCGACAAATTTCAATCCATTCAACTCAAAGCTGGCGGTCATCACGCTGCCTTCAGGGGCAGGCGCACCTTTGGGGTAGCGGTTCACATTGGTGATTTTTGAATTTTTGAAAATCGAAACATAAAAATTCATCGCCTCCTCAGCTTG
>JBEBGP010000124.1:0-3390 GCA_040081045.1 Candidatus Nitrotoga sp. | reverse complement strand
CTTTCCTCCTTCATTAATGCGGCAATGCCATCGGTTAATTGAATCTCCCCACCCGCCCCTGCACGCACCCGCTCTAAATAATGGAAAATGCGTGGCGTTAAAATATAACGCCCTACCACTGCCAGAGTTGATGGCGCATCTGCGGGCCTGGGTTTTTCTATAATGCCATTTACCTCTTCAACATTTATTTCCAATTGCTGGCTGCTGACAATGCCATATTGATTTGTTTGCTCACGCGGCACATCCTGCACCCCCAAAATGGAAGATCGATAGTGTTCATACACCGCCACCATTTGCTGGATCACCGAAGTGTCGCTATTGATTAAATCGTCGGCCAGAATCACCGCAAACGGTTCATTTTGCACAATCGGTTGCGCGCACAACACCGCATGCCCCAAGCCCAACGCCTCCTGTTGCCGTATATAAATACAATTAACATGCCTGGGAACCACCTCCTGCACTGCACGCAGCAAATCCAATTTACCCCTTGCGGCCAACTCTGCCTCTACCTCATAAGCTTTGTCGAAATGATCTTCAATTGCACGCTTATTGCGCCCGGTGACAAAAATCATCTCGGTGATTCCGGCTGCTACGGCCTCTTCCACGGCATATTGAATCAGTGGCTTGTCCACTATTGGCATCATCTCCTTGGGACTAACCTTGGTAGCGGGCAAAAAACGACTACCCAATCCTGCTACCGGAAAAACTGCTTTGGTTATTTTTTTCATATTCATTTTTTTATATCCATATATAAACGCTGATTGACCATGCAAAGACCGCCATTCTCGCTTACACGCAGCCAACATTCAAACTTTTCCGGTAACCGGAATAATAATTATCGAATAAAAATGCGGGTGAACAGCCAAAAATAAGCCAAGCCGCCATTTGTGCCCTGAACCTGGCAAACTGTTCCCAGAATGGTTGCACTGTTACCACTGCATTGACGCAGCCTCTCATTCCGGTAGAATGACCCTTGGATTTTAATCAATCTGGAGTGTGTTCATGTCCGTTGGAATCATAGATTTGCCATGGTGGGGTTATATTGTCACTACGTTAATTCTCACCCACATTACAATCGCTTCTGTCACCATTTTTCTGCATCGTCATCAAGCACATCGGGCATTAGACCTGCATCCCATACCGAGTCATTTTTTCCGTTTCTGGTTGTGGCTGACTACCGGAATTGTGACCAAAGAATGGGCGGCTATTCATCGCAAACATCACGCCAAGTGTGAAACAGAAGAAGACCCGCATAGCCCGGTCATTCTGGGAATAGGCACAGTGCTGCGTGAGGGCGCGGAGCTTTATCAGAAAGAGGCGAAAAATTTAACCACGCTGAATAAGTACGGATATGGTACTCCGGACGATTGGCTGGAAAGGAATATTTATGGGCGACATGATAGACCCGGCATCTTACTAATGCTGGCTATCAATATCGTGCTGTTCGGGCCACTTGGTTTAACTATCTGGGCGGTGCAAATGGCGTGGATTCCGGTGAATGCGGCGGGTATCATCAACGGTCTGGGGCACTATTTTGGTTACCGCAATTTTGCCTGTGCAGACGCTTCAACCAATATTGTCCCCTGGGGTATTTTTATTGGTGGTGAAGAATTGCACAATAATCATCATGCCTACGCCTCATCTGCCAAGCTCTCCAGCAAATGGTATGAGTTGGATATAGGCTGGGTTTACATACGGGCATTGGCCGCGCTGAAATTAGCGCAGGTGAAAAAACTCGCTCCCAAAGTGCGCCTAAACCGCAACAAAATACATTGTGATTTGGAAACACTGCAAGCGGTGATTGTGAACCGCTATGAAATTACCGCGCGCTATGCGAAATTACTGAAGGAAACTTATGCGTCAGAAATGGCACTGCGCAAACTTCATGCGCTGGACAAGTTTGATATGAAACAGATTAAACATTGGCTACATCTGGACAAAAGCGATCTCACCGACCATCAATCTACCAAACTCAATTCGGCTATCGATGCCAGCCCAACTTTGCACACAACATATCACCTGCGCCAGGATTTAACAACGATATGGGAACGCTCCACAGCCACTAAAGAACAGCTGCTCAACCAGTTAAATGAGTGGTGTCACCGTGCTGAAAATAGCGGCATCGTAGCCGTACAGGAATTTTCCCAGCGTCTGCGCTGCTACGCATAAGTAGGCAGCGGCGGCCGTAACATTAAACCTGCAGCCTAATCTGCTGAAAAGACATATTGGGCTTTATTTCTTGATTATCTCCCGTACAACCTACGTCCTCGAATGCGCGCACGATGGTTGGCACGCTCTTCACTCTCGGTGAGCGGCTTGGGAATTTTATCGGCGAATGGATTTTTACCAGCCTTAAATTCAATTCTAAGCGGCGTGCCCTGCAATTTAAACGCTTCACAAAATGTGCGCTCCAAATAGCGCCGATAGCTATCCGGAATTTTATCCAGCGCGCTGCCATGCACCACAATGAGCGGCGGATTGCTGCCGCCTTGATGGGCATAACGCATTTTAGGACGAAACATACCGCGCGGTGGCGGCTGTTTCCCTACTGCTGCGGCCAACACTCGCGTCAGTAACGGTGTGGATAATTTTGCCATCGCCGCGACAAAGGCTTCGTTTACGGATTTCAACACGTTGGGCACGCCGTCACCGTTCAGTGCAGAAATAAAATGTAATTTGGCGAAACTTAAGAAATGCAGCTTGCGATCTATGTCGCGCTTGGTTGTGTCACGCTGATATTGATCGAGGTCATCCCACTTGTTCACGGCGAGCACCAAGGCACGTCCTGCTTGCAAAACGAAGTCGGCGATGTGCGCGTCCTGCTCGGTAATGCCTTGTTGGGCATCCACCACCAACACCACAACGTTGGCATCTTCCACGGCCTGCAAAGTTTTAATCACGGAAAATTTCTCAATAGCCTCATCCACCTTGCCGCGCCGCCTCACTCCCGCTGTATCAATGATGGTGTAGTGCTTGCCAGAGCGCTCAAAATCAATGTAGATGCTGTCGCGCGTCGTGCCCGGTTGGTCAAAGGCAATAACCCGCTCTTCACCCAGAATTGCATTGACTAGGGTAGATTTTCCAACATTGGGACGACCGACAATGGCCAGCTTAGGGTGATCAATTTTTTGCTCTGTTACCTCTTCTTGTGCCGAGAATCCTTCCAGCGCAAGTTCGACCATCTCAGTGACATTGTCACCATGCGCGGAAGAAATCGGTAGCGGTTCGCCCAGACCCAGTTCAAAAAATTCACCTGTCACCGCTGTGCGCTGCATTCCCTCGGTCTTGTTGACCAGCAGCATCACCGGCTTGCTCGACTTGCGCAGGTAGTTGGCCACGTCCTGGTCTTCGGGCGTCGGGCCGGTGCGGGCGTCGTCCACGAAGAGCACC
>JBEBGP010000139.1:0-3393 GCA_040081045.1 Candidatus Nitrotoga sp. | reverse complement strand
AATCAATCTTATAGTCAGCACACCGCAAATTTTTATTGCGAACTGGCAACCGCTGAGATTGAAGAAAAGCAAATTGATATGGCACGAGTGCATTTGGAGCAGGCACTGCAAGCAAATCCCAACGCGGTACGCGCTACCATCATGTCGGGTGATCTGAGCAATGCGGCGCAGGATTACGTCCAAGCCATTGCAATCTGGCAGCGCGTTGAGCAACAAAATGCACAGTATTTGCCGATGGTGGCAGAGCGTCTGTTGCAAGCTTATCGAAAATCAAATCGTGCGGATGAGGGTATCGCCAAGTTGCAAGATTACCTGAAATTTCATCCATCGCTGGATTTAATGAATGTCCTATTCGAAGCCATCTTGCAGCGTGATGGCGTGGAGGAAGCCTATAAATTGGTACGGGATGAATTGCAACGCAACCCGACCTTGCTGGGGCTGGATAAACTACTGGAAGCACGTTTACTCGAAGCCTCGGTGGAACATCGTGCCGATGTAGAGATGGTTAAAAAATTAGTACACCAGCGCACACGTTCACTGGCCATGTACCGATGCGGCAACTGCGGTTTTAAGGCACGCCATTTCTATTGGCACTGTCCGGCGTGTTACGGATGGGAGACTTACTCGCCACGGCGCAGTGAAGAGAGCGGGTTGATTGTCTAGGGAAGCACTGATTTAATCCTCCATGTACCCGCAGGGGTACGCCGTGGTTGTAATGGGCTAAAGCCCAAACAACACACGCTGGCCGCGTTGCAGACCAAATTGTGATGATCGCAAGACGCATCCCGAAGGCCAGGGGTTATTCTCTCTGGCGAGGGGTGCAATACAGCGAGCGTGCAATTTGGTTGCAACCCCCTGCCTTCAACAAAATTTTGGCGGGACATGGCTTTACGGGCGGTCTGCGTTGTCGCAAGACTAGCCAAGGGAACGACCCTTAGCGTCACCTTGCTTCGTGCATTGCATCCCGTAAAGTCGATGTCGCGGCCATGTGGGATTAATCAGTGCTTCCCTAACACTAAAAATCCTGCCTCATTTTATACGCGCTCTTATTTCCGCAGGTAAAAACAACGCCGGATTGACCCGCGCATTGTTGAGGCTCACCGTCCAGTGCAGATGCGCGCCCGTTACCCGACCAGTTTTGCCGATTAAACCGAGTACCTGTCCGCGTTTGAGTTGCATGCCTGGCGTGACATCGATGCGGCTGAGATGATTGTACATGCTGATCAGGCCCAGGCCGTGATCAAGCAGGACGGTGTTGCCGTTGAAGAAATAGTCGCCTGTTTCGATGACGATGCCATCTGCCGGTGCGGTGACAGGCGCGCCTTCTGCTGCCGCAATATCGAGCCCGGCGTGGGGTTGACGCGGTTGACCATTAAAAAATCGGCGCAGGCCAAAGGCGCTGGAGAATGGCCCCTGTGCGGGCATATCAAAAATTAAGTTATCCGGTGTTTCGTTACGCCAAATCATAAAAGCTTTTTTCTGAATGGCAGCTTCGCGGCTAATGCGTGCCAGATCTTCCGGATCGGGATCAACCTTCCGTTGATCGCTGATTATCAGGCGCTGTTCTTCATAGGTTTTATTGCCGACATCAAAACTCTGACGACGTTCGATGCCATTGGGCGCGGTGACGATCAATGTGTGTTTGCCCAGTGCCAGTGCCAGCGGCAGGCCGACGACGGCATGCCAGGTATCAAGTTCGCGCACGACCATCACGCGGTTGTCCTGAAATGCCACGTGTGGTGCTTCTTCCGTAGCGGAACCCACGGCAATGATAGCAATGCCGCCGGGCACAGGCTCGCTGGCAGGCAACGCCGCTGTGGCAAGTGTGGGGAGCAATAAACTGATGATAAATGCGCGTGGGAAAAGAAAGTAGGGGTTCATTTTTTGTTGGGATAAATTATTTGGGAGTGGGGGGTTAATTTGATAACCGAACACTTTCTTATTTCTGCTTACTTATTATTGGAAAAGTTATCGCGTAACACTGCTGAACTCACTGAGCCATTGTTTATTTACTGCTATTACATTCTTTCGTGGAGCCCAATGAGTTCGACCAAATGAATCAGCGATTCCGATGTGTGATGGAGCTTTGCTGCATAAGGTTTCGGCACTCCACGAAAAAAGGAAATCTATTTTCTCTCCAACGTCAAGAATCGCAGGCAACTTCCCCGATAGAGGGTTTTGATAGTCGTGAATGAGGACTCCATGTTTCCAATTTTGAAACATTTTTTTAAGGAGAGAAGTGTGCATAAAGCGAATACTGTTCAAGTGGAGCTTACCGGGGCCAAAATTTACTGCTGATATTATGAATTGATCGGTAGCCTTAATTGCTCCAGAGGTTAGCGTGCCTTTAAACACGGAAACGCGAAGACGCGGTTTAAGAACAATATCTCGATAAATGTTCCACCCAAGCGCTATTGCAGCCAAGCAAATCGAAGCCAAGCTAACAACTATGGCGATGTCGTCTTTACTCATATTCGAATAAGACCTCCTTTTATTTCAAGTTACACGAATATCCTAACATGGTGGTCGTTCCAGTTAGGTATATTTGATTATGTTTGCTATATGTGTTGATCGCTTTCTTCAACCGTACTTGCCGCTGCACCCAACATTTTTTGTCGACTGTCCGGCGTTTCCAAGCTGATACGTCCCAGCGCGCCGCTGCGATAATCCTGCAACAGCATGAGTGCGGCTTTTTCCAAATCTACTTTGTTCCCTTTGATGCGATAGCCGCGTTGCCTAGCGATGGCGGCAATGACATCCGCGCCATCCATGCCTGCGGTGGCAAAATCATAGCGTGTGGTGAGTAGTTTGGGATAACGCGCCAGCAAAATATCCGCCAGATAAACCGCGACTTCTTCGTCGATGACCGCGTTGCGGCCAATGGCATGGCTGGCGGCCAGGATCATGCCATCGCTATCATGCTCGATTTTCGGCCACATTAGGCCGGGGGTATCGATCAAAATCATGTGATCGTTCAGGTCAAAACTTTTTTGATTTTTGGTGATGGCGGGTTCATCGCCCACCAGTGCCACGCGGCGTTTCAGCAGTGCGTTGATGAGGGTGGATTTACCCACATTGGGTATGCCCATAATCATCATGCGTAGCGGCTTTAAGCTGGTGCCGCGATTGGGTGCGAGTTTCAGGCATAGCGCGGGAATTTTAGCGGCATCACCGGGTTTTTTGCAGGACAAGGCCACGGCGCTGATATTTTTTTTGGCATTTTTTTGGGCATTAAAAAAATCAAGCCAGGCCTTGGTTACGACAGGGTCAGCAAGATCGGACTTATTTAGAATCTTTAAGCACGGACGCTGGCGATACAGGCGAATTTCGTTAATCAGCGGATTGCTGCCAGCGGCGGGTATGCGTGCATCCAGCACTTCAATGACCACATCG
>JBEBGP010000331.1:0-3436 GCA_040081045.1 Candidatus Nitrotoga sp. | reverse complement strand
ATCCAGCACGGTGTCGTCTTCGTTCACTTCTTCGTCAAAAGTAAAGCCATACTGGAAGCCAGAGCAACCACCGCCGCTGACGAATACGCGCAACTTCAAGTTGGCATTACCCTCGTCCGCGATAAGCTGCTTTACTTTATCTGCCGCGCTGTTGGTAAACAGCACATTGTCCCCTTGTGGGGCGGGGTCTTGGGTTTCAGTTACTGCATTCATATTGCTGGAATCTCCTTAAATATTTACGGGTTTTTTGCTTCAGCACTGCTCATTTTAAAAGCGACCACCTTGTCGGATGCACTTTCGGTCTGATAAATAAACCTACCATCAGCAACCGCGCCCAGTTGCAATTCCAGGGTCTTGTAATGCACATCACCTGTGACCTTGGCCTTGCTTTGCAGTTCCATGTATTCTTCGGCGCGCACAGTACCGTTAACCATGCCGTTTACAACCAGGTGTGTCACATTGATATCGCCATCAATTCGCCCATGTTCACTCAGTACAAGCGTGCTCGGTTCACCCGTTTTGGCAGTGACATTGCCGCGAATTTCGCCATCCACGCGCAAGCCGCCACTAAACAATAAGTCGCCGGTTATTCTGGTTGCCGAGCCAATAAGCGAGTCGATACGTTCCTGCGGTTTGCTATGTTTCTTTTTAAACATGTTCTATCCCCTGTTGATGTGCTGCCGCTAATTATGCCACTGAGTGTTAGTTAAGACAGTGTCACACTCCGTTTTATTTTTGGCTCATTCGCACCTTGTTCGTAAATACGCACTTCCACACTCTCAATTGTTGACTCGGGTTCTATTCTGAAACTACGCTCGATGCGTTTGTAATACTTGAAATCCAATTGATAGACCGTATTGTCCGAAGGATGCCCCGCATCGTTAACCTTTTTCTCTTCATCTGCGGCGGGCAAATTTTCCTGCGGGAATATCAGCACTGATTTGTCATCGCCCTGACGAATGTTTACCAATAATTGAAATTTTCCCCGAAATGCCGGCATCCGTTTTTGTCCGCCCTGCACCAGGAACAGGCGGTAACGATACTCATCGGGTAAAGTGTCGCGTTCTACTTTAAAGTATTGGATGGTCAGTTTGCCGTCGCGTGTGCCGGGCACAGTCAGAGTTTGGAAGAGCGTTAAGTCTTCATTGAGGTGCACATTTTCCTCGTTTGCACTTTTAACTTGCGCCATCAACTCCACATTGGTCGCCTGCTCCATCTGTACCTGCCGCTCAAATGAAGCGACCTTGCTGGAGAGTTGGGCGATTTCGGCCAGATGCATTTCAGCTTGCTCGCGTCGTTGAGCCAATTCTATTTCCGCCTGTTCCCGATTAAATCCCGCCGATTCCAAGCCTGAAATATATGACCACCAGCCAACTCCTCCCAAAGCCAGCAAAAAAAGCAATGCCCATACAACCTTCATATACCAGGGTGCCTGTGGCTTTACCGCCAGGTTTCGGTTGGAGGTGTTTACCCTGCGCTCAATTTTTCGGAAGTATTTGGGACGTTCCATCAGTTTCGATTCAAGGAAGCAGGGGAATATTGGTAAGTGCGGTGGTCTCGGGCAGGCCAAACATGATGTTCATGTTCTGTACTGCCTGTCCTGCCGCACCCTTCACCAAGTTATCAATCACCGACAAAATCACCAGCACATTACCTTGCTGCGGACGATGCAACGCAATGCGACAAACATTTGCACCGCGCACCGAACGCGTTTCCGGGTGGCTACCGGCCGGCATGACATCCACAAACGGCTCATCCTTGTAGCGCAACTCGTACAAGGCTTGTAACTCAGCCTCACGCCCAATGCGCGCATACAAGGTGGCATGGATGCCCCGTATCATTGGTGTCAGGTGCGGTACAAAAGTCAAGCCCACATCATGTCCTGCAGCACGTGCCAATCCTTGTTCGATCTCGGGCAAGTGGCGATGTCCAGCAACTTTATACGCTTTGAAATTATCGCCGGCCTCCGCCAAAAGCGTATCTATTTCCGCGCGCCGCCCGGCACCCGATACGCCGGATTTGGCATCGGCTATGAGGTTATTATAATCAATCAAACCAGCTTCCAGCAATGGAATAAAACCCAATTGCACGGCCGTGGGATAACAGCCGGGATTGGCAACCAAACGTGCCTGACGGATTTCTGCACGATTTACCTCGGGCAAGCCGTAAATGGCTTGTTCAATTAACTGCGGGCAGGCGTGTTTCATGCCATACCACTTTTCCCAAAGAGAAACGTCTTGAATGCGGAAATCAGCGGCCAGATCAATCACCCGCACTCCGGCTTTCAGCAATGCAGGCACTTCCTGCATTGCTATGCCGTTGGGCGTAGCGAAAAATACCAAATCACAGTCTGACAGCCGGGCTTGGTCAGGATGCGCAAAGGCCAGTTTCACATATCCGCGCAAACTGGGGAACATCTGACTAACAGGCATACCCGCATCAGATCGGGATGTAATAACGTGCAAGTCCACCTTCGGGTGCAGCGCCAGTAAACGTAGCAACTCCACGCCAGTGTAACCTGTGCCTCCAACGATCCCTACTTTAATCATTTTTATCCCTGTTATCCGGTGGCCGATAAAAACGGTCACCATGTTGTCAGTGCCTTCCACTCTTGATGAAATAACCAGGGGAAACGCTGATTAAGTCCTTCGATTTAGCTCAAAAGGGGCTTACTTTATTAGAAATTGGAATTAAATATTCCAGATAATTATCCCGGCAAAGTAAACTAGATTCGAAGCAACGAGCCAATTGTCTGTTGCGAATCATACAATGGAGAACTGCTTGCGACGACGCGCTTTGCGCAGACCCACTTTCTTACGTTCAACTTCACGCGCATCGCGCGTAACCAATCCGGCTTTTCTAAGCACGGGGCGCAGTGTTTCGTCAAAATCAATCAGCGCACGAGCTATGCCATGTCGTACCGCACCCGCCTGGCCAGATTCGCCACCGCCAAACACGTTAACCATGATGTCAAATTTGGACAGAGTGTCTGTTAATTCCAGCGGTTGACGCACCACCATGCGACCCGTTTCGCGCGAGAAAAATATATCCAGTGGCTTATCATTTACTATGATGGAGCCTTTACCTGGCTTGATAAACACACGGGCAACTGCGCTTTTGCGGCGGCCAGTTCCATAATTGTAAGTTACGCTCATAATCAGGCTTTCAATAAATCAATCGGTTTGGGCTGCTGTGCCGCATGAGGGTGAGTAGCGCCACCATACACTTTCAGTTTGCTCAGCATAGCGTACCCCAGCGGACCTTTTGGTAACATGCCTTTAACTGCTTTTTGCAACACACGCTCGGGAAAACGTTTTTGCAGCTTGGTAAAATTGGTTGTATAAAGACCGCCAGGATAGCCTGTATGACGGTGATATACCTTGTTCTCGGCCTTTTTTCCTGTTACACGCAATTTTTGTGCATTGACCACTACAAT
>JBEBGP010000078.1:0-3447 GCA_040081045.1 Candidatus Nitrotoga sp. | reverse complement strand
GACTTAACCGGGCTGCTGGACGACATAGTTATCGCCTGTAAAAAAATTGCCTATAACGTAAATAAGGGTGGTTTGATTGGCGTGCTGGGCAGTGCCGGTAGCGAAAATGTGCAGGGTGAAACACAAAAAAAGCTGGACGTGATTACCAATGATATTTTCATTGAGGCGTGCAAGTGGAGCGGCCACTATGCAGCGCTGGCATCTGAAGAGATGGATGACGTGTATCCCATCCCCGCGCAATATCCCAAAGGCAAATATTTGGTATCGTTTGATCCATTGGATGGCTCGTCTAATATTGATGTGAATATTTCGGTCGGCACGATTTTTTCAATTTTGCGTTGCCCCAACGGGGTGACCAATCCAACTGCCGAAGATTTTCTGCAATCTGGCACCAAACAAATCTGCGCGGGCTATGCCTTGTATGGTCCCGCCACAATGATGGTGCTGACCACTGGCAATGGCGTAAATGGCTTTACGCTGGACAGTGGTGTGGGCGAATTTTTCCTGACCCACCCAAACATGACCGTACCAGTGGATACGCAGGAATTTGCGATCAACGCATCCAACCAACGTTTCTGGGAAGCGCCTGTGCAACGTTATATTGATGAATGCGTGAAGGGGAAATCCCCCGGCGGGCGCGAGAAAAATTTCAATATGCGCTGGGTGGCTTCGATGGTGGCGGAAGTTCATCGCATTCTGGTACGCGGTGGAATTTTTATGTACCCGTTCGATACCAAAGAAGCTGGCAAAGCGGGCAAGCTGCGTTTGTTGTACGAGGCCAATCCCATGTCATTTATTATCGAGCAGGCAGGCGGTCTGGCTTCTACCGGACGGGGACGCATCATGGAATTAAAACCCACAGGTTTGCATCAGCGCGTGCCGGTTATTCTCGGTTCTAAAAACGAAGTGGAGCGGGTAGTTGGCTATCACAAAGGCGCATAATTTTATCGTGTCTTTGTATGAATCTAATCTGACCAGCCTACCCTTGTTGCATCGCGGCAAGGTGCGTGATATTTACGCGGTCAATGAACAATATCTGTTGATTGTGCAGACTGACCGCCTGTCTGCTTTTGATGTCATCCTGCCTGTTGCTGTACCCGACAAAGGGCGTGTATTGACGACCCTGTCCAATTTTTGGTTTGATAAATTGCAGCACATTATCCCCAATCACCTGTCGGGAATTGTTCCCGAAACTGTCGTAAAAACAGAGGCTGATCGCTTGCAGATTTCAGGACGCGCATTTGTAGTCAAACGCCTGCAACCTCTACCGATAGAGGCCATTGTACGCGGATATCTGACGGGATCAGCCTGGAAAGATTACCAAAAAACAGGTGGTATGTGCGGCGTGACACTGCCTGTGGGTATGCAGCAGGCACAGAAATTACCCCTCGCGCTTTTCACTCCTTCCACCAAAGCTGCGACGGGCGCACATGATGAAAATATCTCTTTCGAGCAGGCAGTAAAATTACTGGGTGTGGCTCGTGCCAATGAAGTGCGCGCGGCCTCGCTGGCACTCTACACCGAGGCAGCGGAATATGCCGAAACAAAAGGATTGATTATTGCGGATACCAAGTTTGAATTCGGCTTGGATGCAGCAGGAAAATTACACTTAATCGACGAGGCACTTACGCCGGATTCATCACGTTTCTGGCCGGCAGATCAATACCAGACAGGCTGCAGCCCACCCAGCTTTGACAAGCAAATTGTACGGGATTGGTTGGAAAAAAGTGGATGGAATAAACAAGCACCCGCGCCTGAATTACCCCGTGAGGTGCTGCAAAAAACAGCATCTAAATATCAAGAAGCGTTATACCGTCTAACAGGACAGCAACTGGTAAGCGTCATACATTAAGCCCGGATTTCCCGTTATAGATCCGGCACGAATACGGTATGAACCTGCCTGATCAATCGCTGCCTGACCCGTCCTGAGAAAATACGACGGCAGAAAACCCGGCACACTGGCGCGCAAAACGCGGCGCAAACAGGGGGGATCCGGGCTCACCAGCGAGGGGGAACAAAAAATCAAGCAAGCCGTGACATCGGATTGCGCTATCCGGCTACACTCTCAAGCGCCGGAGATCGCGCAGCGAAAACTGATCCGGTTGCCAGAAGCGTTGATCAGGAATGTGGCTCAGTGGCGGGGTGCCAGGTTAATCAATGTAAATCTCGTTCAATTCTAAATGTGGAAAACCGCATAGGTATTAACCGCAAGGCTTCCCCCTGTTACCGATGTGCTGCCCGGTAAAGTATGGCCGACCAATTATTGAATTCGGTTGTGTGAACTTGACATGCAATACAAACAATCTCTACTATCGCGCTCTTTTACGAATTTAGTTGCCCGGAAGCCTTGGGAAATTTTGTGACATTTAAAACCATTCAACAATCGCTGACAGCAGACATGTCCACAGTGGATCAAGTTATTCGTACCCGCTTGCATTCGGAAGTCGCACTCGTAAATCAGGTTGGCGAATACATTATCAGTGGTGGGGGTAAGCGTTTGCGTCCGGCCTTGGTAGTGCTTTCTGCCAACGCTTTGGGTTATGTCGGCATACATCATCACGTCCTGGCAGCTGTTGTAGAATTTATTCACACAGCGACTTTGTTGCATGACGATGTGGTGGACGAATCAGATTTGCGACGTGGCCGTGCGACGGCAAATGATTTGTTTGGCAACGCTACCAGTGTTTTGGTTGGCGACTTTTTATATTCGCGCGCCTTTCAAATGATGGTGGAAGTAAATGATATGCGCGTAATGCAAACACTGGCCGATGCCACCAACATCATAGCCGAAGGTGAGGTATTGCAATTGCTGAATTGTCATGACGCAGATGTCAGCGCTGCAAATTACTTGCGTGTAATTCATTGCAAGACGGCCAAATTATTTGAGGCGGCGATGCGCTTGGGCGCGATTTTATGCCATTCGAATTCTGCCATTGAACACGCCGTTGCCGAGTATGGCCGACATTTGGGGACAGCCTTTCAATTAATTGATGATGTGCTGGATTATTCGGGTGACGAACAAACAACAGGCAAAAATTTGGGCGACGATCTGGCCGAGGGCAAGCCTACTTTGCCACTGATTTATGCCATCCAGCATGGCAACGCAACACAAAGGAGTACCGTAAAAAAGGCGATTGAGCAGGGAAACATAGCATTATTTGCCGAGGTATTGCAGATCGTTAAAGAAACAGGTGCGCTTGCCTATACACGTGAACAAGCGCAAATAGAAGCGGAAGTAGCTTGTGCCGCGATTGCAATTTTGCCCGACACGAGCCACAAATCCACCCTGCTACAATTGGCCACTTTTGCGGCGAACAGAGAGTTTTAAAGTTTTGGCGCCTGGTTATAAGGGTACTTCTAAAAATTCAAAGTTCTGATGAAGCTACTAGCCATTCCACTAGGCCGCCAAAGAACGGCGACCAAGTGGCTGGTTATAAGCAAGACAAG
>JBEBGP010000333.1:0-12962 GCA_040081045.1 Candidatus Nitrotoga sp. | reverse complement strand
GTCATGTATGTGCTGGATGAACCTTCAATCGGCTTGCATCAGCGTGACAATGATCGCTTGCTGGGAACGCTCAAACGGCTGCGCGATATGGGTAACAGCATCATTGTGGTGGAGCATGATGCGGATGCAATCTTGGCCGCTGATCATGTCGTCGATATGGGGCCGGGCGCGGGAGAGTACGGTGGCAATGTCGTCGCGCAAGGCACGCCACAGGAAGTGAGTGCCAACCTCAATTCTTTGACCGGTGATTATTTGTGCGGTCGCCGCACAATTGAAATGCCCGGGAAGCTGGTTGCCCCCGACAAAAAGCGCATGTTGCAAATCCAGAGGGCGAGTGGAAATAATCTGAAGCAGGTCACCTTGAATTTGCCGGTGGGCTTGCTGGTGTGCGTTACGGGTGTTTCCGGTTCGGGTAAATCCACGCTTATTAACGACACGCTATATCATGCAGTCGCGCACCACCTGTATGGCAGCAGCGCGGAGCCTGCGCCCTATGCCTCCATCACCGGGTTGGAGTTTTTTGACAAGGTGATTAACGTCGATCAAAGCCCGATAGGCCGCACGCCCCGCTCTAACCCCGCCACTTACACGGGCTTGTTTACGCCTATTCGCGAGCTGTGCGCGGGGGTGCCGCAATCGCGCGAGCGCGGTTACGGGCCGGGCCGTTTTTCATTTAACGTTAAAGGGGGGCGGTGCGAATCCTGTCAGGGTGACGGGGTGATTAAAGTGGAAATGCATTTCCTGCCCGATCTCTATGTGCCGTGTGATATTTGCCATGGTATGCGCTACAACCGTGAAACTTTGGAAATACAGTACAAAGGTAAAAATATTCACCAGATTTTACAAATGACGGTGGAGCAGGCGCATGAGTTTTTTAAGGCCGTCCCGGTTGTCGCACGTAAGCTGCAAACCATGCTGGATGTTGGTCTGGGCTACATTACCTTGGGACAGAGTGCGACCACGCTGTCGGGTGGCGAAGCGCAGCGTATTAAATTATCGCTGGAGCTGTCCAAACGCGACACGGGACGCACGCTGTATATTCTGGATGAGCCGACCACGGGTTTGCATTTTCACGATATAGCCCTGCTGCTGAAAGTGCTGCATAAATTGCGCGACCAGGGTAATACCCTGGTGGTGATCGAACACAATCTGGATGTCATTAAAACAGCCGATTGGATCATTGATTTAGGACCCGATGGCGGCGAAGGGGGCGGGCGAATTGTCGCCCAAGGCTCACCTTTGGATGTTGCCGACAATCCCGATAGCGCGACGGGTGTATATTTAAAGGATGTGCTGGCACGCATTTGACAAACTCGGGGGGGCACGGCTATTTGTCACATGGTGTGGTTTTATAGTTAGGAAAACACTGATTAAGTCCCACATGGCTGCGTACTCGACTTTGCGGGATGGAATGCAAGGCGTGCGACGCAACGAATGGTTGATGCCCTTCGCAAGGAGCACAACACAGCAGACAGCCCGCAAAGCCAGTGCCCATAATGGTTGCGACAAAATCACGCGCTCGCAGTGTCGCGCTCCTCGGCATTGTAGTCCGAGCTACGACCTTCGTCGCGCTTCTTGCGATCATCATGATTTTGTCAGCAACGCGGCTCATGGAGGACTTAATCAGTGTTTCCCTACATAGCCACGCGCTGAATTGCCTGCAGTGAGCATTCTCCAACAACATATCTCCATTGTCTTGAATTGTGAGATGGTATGCTCTACACTGTGCATGTGCTGACCATGTCCATAAAGGAGATATATATGTCAACCGCTACAGAACGAATCCCGGTACTTGTTACAACGAGGGAAAAGGGGCAAATTGCCAAGATGGCGAAAGACGCGGGTCTTTCGATGGGTGAGTTGCTTCGTCGAGCCGTATCGTCGTATCGCACGACCGAACAAGACAAGGAGCTTGAGGGAATGATCGGTCAGATGAATAAGACCACTGCGCAGGCGAGTGCCGCTATCGACAAAGCACTAGCGTTCGTCAATGCCTCGAACAAGCGAATCGTCGAGATGGAACGGAAGTCAGCCTGATGGGAGTCGCTGACAAGATGTGGGACGCGGTCACCACGGTCATCAAGATGAATGACAGGGTGGAACGAATGGCAGCAATGATGATCACCCAGCAGCAAAAGATCGAGAGTCTGACGGAACGGGTTATCCGCCTCGAAACGGCACTGGAGATTGGTTTGGCGCGCAGCAGCAGCGAAAAACCATCCCGCCGAATCGAACGAAAGACTTAAGAAAACGCTGATTAAGTCGGCGAGCGGGAAAAAGGGCAAGACGCACGGCGCGCAGAAACCGCAATGTATGAGGTATCTGTCGCTTCGCGCCCCCGGATTTCGAGCACTGGCTGACTATTCCGCATCCGGCTTACCGGATAGCGGATTGCGTACCTTTGGTGGTGTCAACTTCTCAAGCTCGCCAGAGCTTAGAGAATTGCCTACCTTTGGTGTAACGCAGCAATTCACCCGCGTAGATACTTAAATCAGCGTTTCCTCAACGGAAAGGCGGGCATGAGCAAAGCAATGTGTCGAGGTAATTGACACCAGCTCAGGAACGCCAAGGCGTTATGCCGCTGAGTGTGCAACCGAGCGCATCAGATGATTACCTGACTGCAAATATAGCCGTTGTTGCTGATGCGCTTGCCGTCAGTGAACTGCGTAATGCGGCGCGTCTGCTGACAATAGCTTTCCTTAATGGCATGACGCTGAGCCGTCATATTAATCCTCATTTTCTCCCATATCGGGTGAACAACCTATTGAGAAGCGACACTTAAAGTATAGCGCGTGATGAGGCGCACGGAACCTGAAATACTTTTCTGTCTTCCAGTCGAATGGCAGTTAACGCGCCGCCCCATAAACATCCGGTATCCAGTGCAATGACATTCGGCGTAATTTTTAATCCCAGTGCCGACCAATGCCCGCAGATGATGATCGCATCAGCATTGGCACGTCCCGGCACATCAAACCACGGGTAATATCCCGCCGGAATATTTTGTGGCTCGGCTTTGAATTTTAATTCCATCTCACCTGCTGCGGTGCAAATACGCATTCGGGTAAAGGCATTGGTAATCACACGCAATCGGTCAAAGCTCGACAGATTATTACGCCAGACGCGCGGCCGATTGCCATACATGTGTTGCAGAAAATTTATATAGTTTTGACCGTGCAATTCTGTTTCTACTTCGCTGGCGAGTTGCTGCGCCTGCGCCACGGTCCAACCGGGCAACAAGCCCGCGTGCACTAATACAAATTTATTTTCTGCATAGATTAAGCGTTGCGCTCTCAGCCAAGTTAACAGCGCGTCCCGGTCCGGTGCGTTTAAAATTTCCTGCAGGGTATCACTGCGATGAATTTTTTCTATGCCCGCGGCAACTGCCAGCAGATGTAAATCATGATTTCCCAGCACGGTAATTGCAGCATTCCCCAGCGTTTTCACTAGCCGCAACACGCTAAGCGAGTCGGGACCCCGATTAACCAAATCGCCCACAAACCACAGACGATCTGCGGCCGGATTAAAGCGTATCTGTGCTAACAGCTTTTCCAGCTCAGTGCAGCAGCCTTGGATGTCGCCTATCGCGTAAATCGCCATGTCAATCTATTGTCCTTAAACTTCACGTCTTGCATATAGTCCAATGGCGCACTGATGTATCAGCGCGCGACTATGCCACCATTGCCCATTCCTATCTTATTCCAATTCGCGTTAAAAACGATAACTGTGTTGGCCTCGTCTTCGGCTCCTAGCCGTACTCAAATGTACTGTCTTCGTCACCTTATCCTTGCCGCCTTGCTCTCCTTTCTAACGCGGACTGGAATTACTTTCGCAGTCCCAATAAAATCGCCTCCGCCTTGACACCGCAATAAACATATATCCCCAGCCCAACCAGCAAGCCCACCGCAGTCAGCATCATCCACACACCCTGCAGGGATTCCGCGCCATTATTCAGCGCGCCTTTGAACATCAGCATGAGCGCTTCGATGGAAACGGCTATCAGGATGGCGGCAATAAAGCGCGTGATCGTGCGCCGTGTGGAACTGTGGCGCAGAATATCTTTACGCATCAGCACTTCTTCTTCCAGAATGGTTTTGCCCAAATCAAAAATAGCCAGGGCTAAGGTGATAAAAATAATGATACTGAAGGGTTTCAGTTGTATTGTTTCCAGCGTATGTCCGGTCTGAAAAAGCGTGGCAATATCGGTGAAGGCTGCAAATAACAGCAACAGCACCACGCTCAGCAAGCCTATTACGATCAATAGATAAATAAATTTAAAAAATGGCTCAAAGCGACTGCGCGAACTGTCCCCCATAAAAAACGAGATGGTTTTGGCAAGATCTAAATCCAGCACCAGGTAGCCGTGTTGTGCAGTGGTCGGATTGTTTAATTTAACCGCCGCGCTTACGCATAATTTGTTATTTTCTGTTGAAAGGTACGGCTCGGTCACCA
Organism: Candidatus Nitrotoga sp.; assembly: GCA_040081045.1. Lineage (GTDB taxonomy): Bacteria > Pseudomonadota > Gammaproteobacteria > Burkholderiales > Gallionellaceae > Nitrotoga. The sequence continues at coordinate 8,513 of JBEBGP010000333.1, read as the reverse complement.
CTACCTGATCGGAATGATGCGCCAGAATAAAGTAAGGGCGTTGGCTCCGATTTTTGCCCAAACTGCTATGAGTATGGTGCATTTTCCCCGAGTGGTTTACATTTTCACTGGTCTGAATGCCCTGTTGATCCAGCGTATAAATCAAGGTGGCAAAAGGATAATGGGGACTGAGCGCATTCAATGCTTGCCGTAATCTACCTGAATCACCCAGCAATTCCGGGGACGAAATTCCACCGAGTATAGTCGCCAACAGATCCTGTAAGCCTAGCCGATGTTCGCGGTATCGTTCGATGATGTTGAGATAGTTCATGGCAACAATATTAATATTTTAAAAGTTAAAATTTCACTTCACCCCACAGCCAAAATTTATCAGTGTCGATGCGAGCAGGTTCGCTGTCTGATTTAAAGGTCCCATATTTGACACCGAGCAGATAGTTTCGGTCAAAGTTTCTGGTGGCAATTAAATTCCACTCCGTGCCATATTTTATGTCGCCTTTATCGGCTCGATAGTCGTGATAAACAGCGCCAAGTCTTATTTCGGACAAGGTAGTGTACGCAGATAGGTAGGCATCTTTCAAGCCTGCTGGAGGGGTGGTTAAAAACATATCAACCCAGCCATTAAACGCGTGTAACGTGGCTAACGGTGTCGAGAATGATTTAACACCATCCCCGCCGAGCACTTCATAGCCAAGCTTGAATTCAGCCACTTTTATATCCAGGCCACCCTCTATCAGCGAGTAGGGATTACTATATTTTGCGGGGTTGTCTTTGTAATTGGATTGCTTTGCATATTCCATTGTGTAGAGCAACGTAGTGGTTTTCAGAGGCATGCTGCCTTTAAATCTCAAGCCGTAGGTTTTAGTTGAATTAAGCTGATTGGCCACAGGTAAATCGTAGTCCAGAAAATAACCATAGGCTGCCACTTCACCCACACTAAAGCCTTTGTAATTCACATTAACAATGGGGGAGTTCATTTTATGATTGCCTGCCGCCGCACCAGATGTGGCGATGGCTGCATCGCTGTTTATGCGATTGGCATTGCTTAAATACGCCAAGGTAATTTTTGTATCCGGCAGGTAATCGTTGACCAGGGTAAAGGCATCAAATGTCTGCTCATTCTGCCGCCAAACGACATTGGCAATAAAGCGGGCGTTATCGAGTATGAGCCGCTGCCGACCGTACTTCAGGGTGGTTCTGCTGTCGAGGTCTTTGTAACTCAGATACGCTTGATTCATTTCTGTCGTCTCTGGATCAGTCACGATTGCATAATTGGTCTTGCCATTAGCGGTGCTGTTATAACGCTCACCGCCCAATGATTTCAGCGTTTCTGCTTCTGCCAGCACCGCAAAGTTTTTGAATGTAGCCGTTTCATAACCAAAGCGCAGCCGCACAGTCGAGGCATCTGCTTTGTTTGGTGTGGTTGTTTTCCCGGGGTTACGCACGCCTTCGTAACGATATTGCAAGCTCGCTGAATCTTTACCACCTGTGATGGCTTCAGTGATGGTCTCGGCAGCGTGCGATTTTGATACGAGTACCAAAAACATTATGGCGGTTAGAGCTGCCGGGAGTTGATGCATAAAACTATTACCATGCTGGTTCATGATGTTGCCTCCTATAGTAAGTGTGATATAAGTGATATTTATGCGGTTTCTTTTGCATGCTTCTGATACAAAAATTCCAATATTTCGCTACGTAGCTTGTGATAGCGCAGGTTGCCAGCCAGTGCCATGCGGTCGCGCGGCCGGGGTAAATCAACATCCAGAATGCTACCAATGGTGGCTGCAGGGCCATTGGTCATCATCACGATGCGGTCAGAAAGCAATACTGCTTCATCCACATCGTGCGTCACCATTACCACGGTGCTTTTTGTGGCAGGCACAATTTTCATCAGCTCATCTTGCAAATGAGCGCGAGTCAAGGCATCCAGCGCGCCGAAAGGCTCGTCCATTAACAGCACATTGGGTTGCATGGATAAAGCGCGTGCAATGCCTACACGTTGTTTCATGCCGCCGGAAATTTCGTGGGGATATTTGTCTTTAGCATGACTGAGGTGTACCAAGGCCAGTGCTTCCAGAGTGCGTTGCCTGAGTTGCAAGGGATTTTCTGTTGTGCCAAATACCCGTTCTACCGCTAAATGGATATTGCCGAAGCAAGTGAGCCAGGGCAGTAGTGAGTGATTTTGAAACACCACGCCACGATCAGGGCCGGGGCCTGCAATCTCACGCCCGGCACAAAACATAAAGCCACTGGTAGGGGAGAGCAAGCCCGCAAACAGGTTAAGCAAAGTTGATTTGCCGCAACCGGAGTGACCGATCAGCGTGATGAACTCACCTTTGCTTATGGTGAAGTTGATATTTTTCAGCGCGATGAAATGTCCTTGTTTTGTTTCAAATGACATCTGCACATTTTCAGCCAGCACATATTTTTGAATGATGCTCATTTGCGCTCCTCAATAAGTGAATCGGTTGGCTAACAGGATCAAAATTTTCTCCAGCAGCAAACCGATGATGCCAACCACAAAAATCGCAATGATGATGTGTTCCACGTTCAGGTTATTCCATTCATCCCATACCCAAAATCCAATGCCAATGCCGCCAGTCAGCATTTCAGCGGCTACAATAACCAGCCACGCCGTGCCGATGGACAAACGAATACCGGTCAACATAAAAGGCAGCGTGGCGGGGAATAGAATTTTGGTGAACACTTTCCATTCCGACAGTTTAAGTACGCGCGCCACGTTGAGATAATCTTGTGGTAACTGGCGTACACCCATGGCGGTGTTGATAATCATCGGCCAGATACAGGAAATAAAAATCACCCAGATTGCCGCAGGGTCGGCGGCTTTGAATACCAGCAAGCCTATGGGCAGCCATGCCAAGGGCGAGACGGGTCTGAGCATGCTGACGATGGGCGAAGTCATTCTGTCCAGGAAATCAAAGCGCCCCACCATAAATCCCAGTGGAATGCCTACCGCTGCCGCCATGCCAAAACCGATACCGACCCGTTTCAATGAACTCAAAATATTCCAGCCTATGCCCTGGTCATTGGGACCATTCTGGTAAAAGGGGTCACCGAATAACGCCACAGCGGAATCCCACGTTTTAAGCGGCCCGGGCAGGGTGGGGCTGGTCAACGCAATTAGCCCCCACAACATGATAAACAGCGCGATGCCACACACAGGGGGCAAAAGTGAAGTGGCTATAAATTGTTTAACCATGAATTTATTTGTGAGTTTTCCAGACATCACGCTCGCACCTTAAAGTTTGCGGCATAGGCCTTGGGATCTTTGCCATCCCACACCACGCCATCCATGAGTTTTGAGCTGCGCATGACATCCTTGGGCACAGGCACTTTTACTTGTGCGGCAGCTTCTTTATATAAATCGATCTGGTTAATTTTTTTTGCGATAGCCAGATAATCGGGGTCTTCCTTCAATAAGCCCCAGCGTTTGTGCTGTGTCAGGAACCACATACCATCAGATAGATAGGGGAAATTCACGGCACCATCGTTATAAAAGCGCATCAAGTTGGGGTCTTTCCATTTTTTGCCCAAACCATCTTCATAGTTGCCGACGAAGCGTTGTTCAATTACCTCTTCCGAAGTATTGACATAAGATTTCTCAGCGATTAATTGCGTGACTTTGGGACGATTGGCCTGCGTGTCTATGTATTTAGAGGCTTCTAAAACAGCCATGATTAAAGCGCGTGTTGTGTTGGGATTTTTCTGCACAAAATCCGCTGTGCAACTCAGCACTTTTTCCGGGTGATCTTTCCAGATGTCTTGTGTGGTCGCCACAGTGAATCCGATCTTGTCGGCAATGGCGCGTGCGTTCCAAGGCTCGCCCACACAATAACCATCCATGTTTCCGACGCGCATATTGGCTACCATTTGCGGCGGCGGGATGGTGATGGATTTCACATCACTCAGGGGATTGATACCATGGCTGGCCAGCCAGTAATATAGCCACATGGCGTGTGTGCCAGTCGGAAAAGTCTGGGCAAAGGTGTACTCGCGCTTCTCGGTATCCACAAGTTTCTTAAGTGCCTCGCCTGCGGTAACACCCTGGTCTTTCAGTTGATTGGAAAGCGTGATGGCCTGACCATTATTATTCAGCGTCATCAGCACCGACATACCAGTTTTTTGCCCGCCTATACCCAGTTGCAGGCCATAAATCAAGCCATACAAAACATGTGCGGCATCCAGTTCACCGTTCACCAATTTGTCGCGCACGGCAGCCCATGATGCCTCTTTGGAAAGCACAATTTTGATACCGTATTTTTGGTCGAATCCCATTTTCGCGGCGACCACAACTGACGCACAATCTGTGAGCGGGATGAAGCCAATTTTGACTTCCTTTTTCTCGGGCGTATCTGAGCCTGCTGCCCAAGCCATGCTGCGTAACCCTGTTGGCATCAGACCAGACAGTGCTGCCCCGCCCAGCACAGCCATGCTCCCCTTAATGAAATTCCTGCGATTATTTTTGAATTGCCCGTTCATGTTTGCTCCTTACTTAAATTTACCCAACAAAAAAGGTGTCGCACTCACAGAAAATATTTTTTCTGTGAGTGGACACCTTTGCCCTATTACTTTCGAGCCAGCGTTGGCTTAAAGTATTTTTACTCAGCTCGTCATTGAGCTGTTGTTTTTACCTCAGCAGTAATCGTGCCACCAAAGAATTAACCGGATTACAAATTTTTTATGCACTTTCTGAGGACTTATTAAACCAATAATTCCGCCACTGAAATTATTTGCCGCGCTACTTCGCTCAACTTGATACCTTTGCCCATAGCCATTTTCCGTAGCGCCTGATAGGACTCCTCTTCAGACCAGCCGCGTTGCTTCATCAAAATACCTTTGGCGCGTTCAATGTCTTTGCGCTCAGCAAGTTGTATTTCCGCTTTTGCCAAATCCTGGCGCAAGGATTGCAATTCATTAAAGCGCACAATAGCCACGTCCATAATAGAACTTAGACGCTCGCTTTTTAGCCCATTCACCACGTAGACACTTACCCCTGCACGAATAGCATGTTGCATTTTTGCCCGATCACCATCATTGGTGAACATCACAATCGGTCGCGGCTGATCGCGGCTGATAACGCACAAATGCTCCAACGTGTCGCGATCAGGTGATTCTGTATCCAGGATAATCATGTCCGGCTTAAGTCTGTCCACCATCCCCACCAGATCAGAGCTGGCGGCAAGATGTGCTGCAATGTGACAGCCAGCTTCATGCAGAGCCCGTTTGAGCATCACCGCACGCTCGAAATTTTCTTCTACCAGAAGAACGCGCAAGGTGTATCCCTGATTGTTTGGGTCTTGATTCATGTTGCAGGTTAAGGCAATACTTATGCCATTCGTGTCCAAGCGCGTATTTGTTGAGCCAAACAAAAAGTAGGGGAGGAGCATCACGCACCAATGTAATGCAGAATGCGTCCAATCTTGACTGCTATGCACCAGAACGGTGGGGTGCGGGTTCAATTTGAAGTGCAACGGCTAATGATGGCTTGGTGCGGGGTATTTATGCGGTGATTGCTCCCCAAGCACTTTGCGTGGCCGTATGATAAAGGCGGCCGTGTGATGTGAGCGCTGGCCATGATGCATCCCTGACAATTCCGCAAGGGCTTAAGCCCATAGCGGATTGCGTGCTTTTAATGCTGGCGAGTGCAAAGTGACTGGTTCTATTGCAAGCTGGAATCCGGCACATACTCCGGCACCCATCTGATCAACGCTTGCTTTACTTCCATATCATTTTGCGCAGTGTTGGAGTTCATCCAGTTTAATATTTCGTGCAGCCACTCTGCGGGCACGGCTCGGGCTTGGGCAATGCGTAGTTTGGGATGGGGTGTGGGCAAGGTATGTTCAGTGTCGGACAATAATTCTTCGTATAATTTTTCACCCGGACGCAGGCCGGTAAATTCAATTTTTATTTCGTCTTCACTAAAACCGGACAGGCGGATCAGGTCTTTGGCCAGATCTACGATTTTCACCGGTTCGCCCATGTCCAACACAAATATTTTTCCGTGCGCGCCCATTAATCCCGCCTGCAGAACGAGTTGTGCGGCTTCGGGGATGGACATGAAGTAACGCGTGATTTCAGGATGGGTAACAGTAACCGGCCCGCCTTGCGCGATCTGCTCGCGGAATTTTGGAATGACGCTGCCTGTACTACCCAGTACATTACCAAAGCGTACCATGACAAATTGTGTGCCGTGCGTCTGTTGCAAACCCTGGCATACCATTTCCGCCAGGCGTTTGCTCGCACCCATGACATTGGTGGGGTTCACAGCCTTGTCAGTTGAGATAAATACAAATTTTTCCACGCCATGTCGTTGCGCAGTAGTCGCCACTGACCATGTGCCCAACACATTATTGCGTATGGCTTGCCAGGCATTATGTTGCTCCATGAGAGGCACATGTTTGTAGGCTGCGGCGTGAAATACCACAGCAGGCCGATGTTCCTTGAACACCTGCTCAAGTCGCGCTGTATCGCCCACATCGCCAATCAAACATACGATGCGATTGTCTGGAAAATGCACGCTGAACTCCTGCTCCATTTTATACAGGGCAAATTCATTCTGTTCAAAAAGCATGAGTGTTCGCGGTTGAAACCGTGCAATCTGCCGACAAAGCTCGGAGCCTATAGAGCCGCCTGCACCCGTGACCAGCACTGCTTTATCGGTTAGTAAATGATGCAGACCCTGGTTATCCATCTGCACCGGATCACGTCCCAACAGATCATCCAGTTCCACGGCGCGGAGCTGGGAAATCGCAATACGGCCACTTAGCAAATCATCAAATGCGGGAACAGTTAATACCTTAATTGCGGCCTGGTTACATAACGCCACAATGTGTTTGCGTACTTGATGTGTAGCGGAAGGCATGGCGATAATCACCTGCTTAACGTTGAGTCGCGCCGCCCATTGCGGTAGCGAATCCAGCGTGCCCAATACTTTTATTTCATTCAAGGCGCGCCCATGCTTGGTGGTGTCATCGTCCAGAAATCCTACCAGATGCCATTCGCGGCTGCGATTCAATTCTTTGGACAAAGCCGCTGCCGCGTCGCCTGCGCCCAAAACCAGCACGGGCTCACCTGATTTATTTGAGTTGTGTTTGCTGTGTTCGCGCCATAATCTATACGCAAAGCGACTGCCACCCATCATCAGTAATAGCAGTATCGGATCAATAATCAGCACCGAGCGTGGTACCACTGCGCTAATGCGGAACATCCATATTGTCAAAGGAATTAAGGCCGCGGCGGTCAGCAGCGCCAGCGAGATACGGCGCAAATCCACCACACTGGCATAACGCCATAAACCGCGATATAAGCCGAAGTACCAGAAAATGATGCCTTGCAAGGGCACGACCCAGGTCAAGGTGTGCAACATTTCATCCACAAAACGCGGCGGCGGCTCAAAGTTAAAACGTAGCCAATATGCAAAAATCCACGCCAATGCCGCTGCCGCAAGATCGTGCAGCATGGCTAACATTGAGCGTGGATTAAAGGGCATCTTTGCCGCTTTGAAAATTATTCCAGCGTTTATCAACAACAAACATCAGTGCCGCATAAACGCTCCCCCAAAATAAAAACAATAACCACAACGCATTGCTGGATAAATACAGCCCAAATAGTGCAGAAATTCCGATTGTCAGTGTGAGTGCGTAGCTATACCAGGCCAGCTTGTCGTGACCCCAACCCATCAGAATGATACGTTGATAATAATGCGAGCGATGTGCTTCCCAGATTTTTTTTCGTCGCAACAAACGTTTGGTGAGCGTCACACTGGCATCCAGAATAAATGGTGAAAACACCAATACTGGAAACCACGCCGGCCACATTTCCAATTGCCAGCCCCACAGCCCCATGGCTGCCGCTAAAAATCCCAAAGGGATAGAACCGCTATCGCCCATAAACAGTTTGGCCGGATGAAAATTGTAATTAATAAATCCGAGCGCCGCTGAACCAATCGTAAAATTTAACATTGCCTGTTGTATGTTGTCATGCATCAAACTCGCGATTCCGTACATGGAAAAACCCAGAATAGCCATGCCGCCAGCCAAGCCATCCGAGCCATCCATAAAATTAAACAGATTGATCATCCACACTACGCATAGCAAAACCAGAAATGCTATCAAGGTATTTTGCAGTGCGAGGCCGGAACCTATCATCAACATGGTTGCGGCAATAATATGCGCCAGCAAGCGCCAGCGTATCGGCAATCCTTTTAGATCATCGCGCAGCGATACCGCAAACAGAAGCAGCATGGGCAACACTATCCACCACACCACGGATGACCACATCACCGACCAGCCTGCTGTAATACCGACAATAATTGCCAAGCCGCCAACACGAGGAACAGGCAAGGTATGTAATGAACGATCGTTCGGCTCATCCATCAGTGCTTCTTTGGCCCTGTGCACCAGAATTGCACTGATAAGAACTATAGTAATAACCACCGACATAATCGGGGCGTAATGATATGACATGCTGCTCCTTACTTAAGGAATGGTTGATTT
>JBEBGP010000293.1:0-3471 GCA_040081045.1 Candidatus Nitrotoga sp. | reverse complement strand
GTTGTCGTATTTGATCGCACCGCTTTTGTCGGTGATGGTGTCACTGCCATCGCCCGTTTTGTAGATGTAAGTGTCGGAACCCGCACCGCCTTCGAGGGTGTCGGCACCTTTGCCGCCATTGAGTATGTCGCGACCGCCATTGCCGGTGAGGGTGTCGTCGTGGTCGCCGCCGAGCAGCGTATCGTTGCCACTGCCGCCCGTTAACACGTCATCACCCCGACCACCCACTAGCAAATCGTCAGCCGTGCCGCCCGTGAACGTATCCGCGCCCGCTTCACCCAGCATGAATGAGCCTTGGTTTTTGTTGTCGGCAGCGGTCATGCCGGATGTACCTACTGCAACGCTCCAGTCGTGCAGGTCAGTGAGCTTTTCTTTGATGAGATTGCGCTCTTCGGCGGTAAAGAGTACGTCGGTGTTCAAATAGTTGGTGAAGTATTCTGTGTAGCCTTTGGCATCGGTGATAGTCGGGGCAATGTAAGTGGTGTCGAATTGCAGGCCGCCTGTGACGGCTTTAAATAACTGTTCTTGTTGGCTGGGGTCAGCGGTGGTTTCGGTGTAGTACTTTTCCATGCCGAAGGCGATGAGAGCTTTGCCCAAGTCGCAGTAGGTAGCGTTGACACCTGCTTGGTCAAGGGTAGTCATGTCTGTTGCAAAACGGTTGAGCATGTCGTCTGGTTGCACCACATCCGTGACTCCCAGTTGATGGCGCAGGAGGGTGCGAAGCAAATCTGGTTTTGGTGCAAGCGCATCCGCACCAAACAGATTGCCATCCAGCATCATGGAAATCAGATCGGGGATTTGCTGAACCACTTGATGGAACGAATCAGAAAGCTGCAGGGCTGTCATCAACGCCATCGAGTGCCGCTCAATTGGGTCGGCCATGGAATTGCCCAATGAAATTGGGTAATCGAATCCAGATAGGTTCGCTGACAATGCCCTTGCAATTTGAAGAACTTCGCCCTCTACAAAGTGTTGCGTCACATTATTGGCTCTGGATATCACAAGCGTGCCTGCAAACAAAAGATATGTTGAAAAAGCTGCATCCTCATAGTTGTAGGCAAACATTTGTGCGGCCACAACAGGTAATACAAATGGGCTGATGGCGGCAAGACCAAAAGGTGCTTCGTCAAATACAGTCGCTGATTTATCGAAGAACACCGCCATCAGCGAAGCCAGCCCCCCACCCAGCGAATGCCCAGTGAAAGTGATATTCGCATTTGGATGCGCGGCCTTAACGGCAAAATAGTAAGCCACCGCATCAAAAATCTGCTGGGCAGGAACGCCTCCAGCAGCCGTCCAGCCAAAAACTGGGTCAACTATTTTTTCATTCGTTCCGGTATAGGAAATGACAATTTCGTTGGTTTGGTTGTTGAGGTAATAACCAGCAGAGAAACCGGAAGCCATATCCGGTTGCCATGCGTTCAATGTCCAGCCAGGTGGCGGGGCAATAGTATTTTCGAGGGTCGCTGCATAAACGCCAGTTGCAAATTGCATGTATTCTAGGGTAGAAGCCATGATGATTTTCCTGTCAGGTTATATGGTGTAATTCGTTAAAGGCGCTATCTGCAATAGGGATGCTTGGGGCCGACTTGCATTAAGGTGCGCAAAGTTACATCTGAATTGTTCTTACGCTTGGCTTCCAGATCAAAAAACCGTTGTCTATTCCGGCTTTCAAAGATCAGCAAGTTTGTTGCGCGCTTCTCAAACTGCGGGAGGAGCGGCTCTTCAATCCACGCGCCATCCTGGTAAATGTACTTGGAGTAAACATGGCATCCAACGGAGTTAAATACATCCGAAAATACAATTGGTTTTGTGTTTACCATATCAAGAATTAAAGGAATTTCTGGCCAAAAATGTGCATCTATTTTTTTCGATTTCCACTCGATCATCTTTCCCGATTTCTCCGGGTATTCAAATCTAATCCGGTATTCTTTCGGTTTAGAGCCGCTCCGATTTAGCGCCCACTCGTCGCCACCAGACTCAGTTAACAACTCCCGTTCAACGACGATGACCCGGCCATCGCTTAATTGAACCTCTTCTTGCCATCTCTGATCGCCAGAACACGCACTCATGCTCACCCCCAGAGTCAATATCAATCCGATTGTCTTGAATGACTTCAATAGTCCGTCGCTCATGCCATTTTCCTTTCGAATATATTTCTATAGATCAGATCAGTAGTGTCCGGCAATTTTGCCAATACGGTTAATAACATGTTGGTGTTGAATGGGAAATAGTATGTTTAGGGGTGTCACCGACTTGAACGTGATTTTTTTGGGAAACTGGGATTTTTCTCCCGGTTCTTCCCATCATGTATTCCGGCAAATTGGTGTTCGCACAACTCATGGAGCATTTACCCCTTCATACATTTCGCCGTTGTGTGCAGCGTTACCCTTCCAAATATCCAACCAAAACTTTTTCACATCTCGATCAATTCCTCTGCATGGCCTTCGCGCAACTGACTTATCGCGAAAGCCTGCGCGACATCGAAACCTGTCTGCGTGCGCACCAAGCCAAGCTCTGTCACTTGGGCATCCGAGGCCGCATCGCCAGGAGCACGCTTGCCGATGCCAACGAGCAGCGCGACTGGCATATCTACGAGGATTTTGCGATAGGCCTCATTCAGACCGCCAGAAAGCTTTACGCCAGCGACAGCTTTGCTGTGGAGCTGGAACAGACGGCCTATGCACTCGACACCACGACTATCGACCTGTGCTTGGGCGTCTTTCCGTGGGCACGCTTCCGCTCCACCAAGGTTGCCGTCAAAATGCATACGCTGCTCGACCTGCACGGCAATATTCCAACCTTCATTCACATCAGCAGCGGCAAGATGCACGAGGTCAATGTGCTCGACATCCTGATGCCCGAAGCCGGCAGCTTTTACATCATGGATCGCGGCTTTACCGACTTCGCCCGCTGGTTCACCCTGCATCAAGCACAGGCGTTTTTCGTTATTCGTGGCAAGTCCAACCTGCTCTGTCGTCGCGTTTACTCACGCCCCGTGGACATGCCCACGAGACTGCGCTGCGATCAGGCTATCGTGTTGACCGCGCCCAAGGCTCGCAAGGACTATCCTCAGCATCTTCGACGCATCAAGTTCTACGATGCAGAACACAACAGACACCTCGTTTTCTTGACCAACAACTTCGACTTGCCTGCACTGACCATCACCCAGCTTTATCGTTGCCGCTGGCAGGTCGAACTATTTTTCAAATGGATCAAACAACATCTTCGGATCAAAAAGTTTTACGGTACCACCGAGAATGCGGTCAAAACACAAATATGGATCGCCATCGCGGTTTATGTCTTGGTCGCCATCGTGAAAAAACGGTTCAACACCGAAGCTTCGCTTTACAAAATTTTACAGATCTTAAGCTTGGCACTTTTCGAAAAAATACCGCTCGATCAATTGCTTAAAAATACGGAGAAACAAATGCAAACTCATCATGGCAATAACCAAATGAATTTATTCAA
>JBEBGP010000051.1:0-3476 GCA_040081045.1 Candidatus Nitrotoga sp. | reverse complement strand
ATCACGAACTGCGTGACCACTTCTGGGCGACGTTGGGAGACGCGCGGTGTCTGGCACACCATCCTGCTGATGTGGCGGCTACGCTGGGACTACTGGCGCGGCGTGGATGCGCAAACACTGGCGGGACTGTACCGATGAAAACCACCCGCATCCTCATCTTCGCCAAAGCTCCCCTGGCGGGCTTTGCCAAGACGCGCCTGATTCCTGTGCTTGGCGCTGAAGGTGCAGCGGCACTGGCGCAGCAAATGTTGCTGCACACCGTGCAGGCAGCACTGGATAGTGGCGTGGGCACGGTGGAATTATGTGTTACCCCTGCGATTGAAGAGGCCGCTTGGCATGACATTGCTTTACCGCAAGGGCTGGTCATCAGCGCGCAAGGCTCGGGCGATTTGGGGGCGCGCATGGCGCGTGCAGCGCAATGCGCTATCGCAGGCGGTGAACGCGTCGTGTTGATTGGCACGGATTGCGTGGAGATGTCCGGCGAGCTGTTGCGCACTGCGGCACAGGCATTGCATAACAATGATGCGGTAATTCATTGCACACTGGATGGGGGTTATGCCTTACTGGGCTTGCGCCAATTCAGCGATTTTTTGTTTCGCGATATACCGTGGAGTAGCGATGTGGTGGCAAGTATGACCTTGAATAAATTAGGGCAGTTGCATTGGTCGGTACAGGTTGGTGCAATATTGCACGATGTGGATGAGCCACAAGATTTGAAATTATTACCTTTGTATTGGAAATCGTATGTTGCTGCGTAGTGTCATTGTTTTATCTGTATTGTTTATTTCATGCAGTAGCCAAGCTAATGAGTCATCGCGATTGGCGCAATTTGCCAATGAAACGGCGCAAGTGCCCGCGCCTTGGCAAGTGGTGCAATTAAACAAAAAAGTGCCGCCCACGCAGTACCAAATCAAACGCTGGGATGGCGTATTGGGCATTGAAGCCCATGCCGATAAAAGCATGGCCTTGTTGGCACGTCCAGTGATGGTTGATTTGAATCGCACGCCCATCCTGTGCTGGCGTTGGCGTGTGGATGCGCCACTACTGAAAGCAGATTTGGCGAACAAAGCGGGCGATGATTACGCCGCGCGCGTATATGTGTCGTTCGCTTTGCCACCCGATGAAATCGGTTTTGTATTGCGTACCAAGCTTAAACTGGCGCGCAGCATTTATGGCGATGCCGTGCCCGATGCCGCACTCAATTATGTGTGGGATAACCTCTATCCCGTTGGCACACGCCGACCGAATGCCTATACCGACCGCGTACATCTCATCGTGGCGGAATCGGGTGCAAGCAACGCGGGCAAGTGGGTGCTGGCGCGGCATGATGTGCAGCAAGATGTGATGACTGAATTTGGCTCACCCAAGGCGCGGCTAGTTCAGCTTTCGGTCGCTGCCGATACCGATAATACGGGTGAGCGCGCTCATGCAGGATTCGCTGATTTTCATTTTGTGGCGAAGGAAGCAGCCTGCGATTTTTCCAATCCTGTACTGTAAGAAAACCAAATCCATGCCGACTATTTAGCACTACTTCCACAGGAGCATCCTCATGCACGACATCGTTAAAGACTATTACGGCAAACAACTCCACTCTTCCGATGAGTTGAAGACCAGCGCATGTTGCGATGCCAGTGCCTTGCCTGCTTGGCTCAAGCCGCTGCTGGCGAAAGTGCATCCTGAGGTGTTGTCTCGCTATTACGGTTGCGGACTGGTGTGTCCGCCTTTGCTGGAAGGTTGCCGCGTACTCGATTTGGGCAGCGGCTCCGGGCGCGATGTGTACGCACTGGCGCAACTGGTCGGTAAGACGGGCGAAGTGATAGGCGTGGATATGACTCCCGAACAACTAGCGGTAGCAGAACAGCACCGTGCGTATCACGCCGAAAAGTTTGGTTACGCCAATGTACGTTTCCTCAATGGCTACATCGAAAAATTGGATGCGCTCGACCTTAAACCTAATAGCTTTGATGTCATCGTCTCCAACTGCGTAGTCAATCTGTCGCCGGATAAAGATGCCGTGTTGCGCGGCGTGTATCGCCTGTTGAAGAACGGTGGTGAGTTTTATTTCTCCGACGTGTATGCCGACCGCCGCGTGCCCGACGCGGTGCGCGACGACCCCGTGCTGTATGGCGAATGTCTGGGCGGCGCGCTGTATTGGAACGATTTCATCCGACTGGCGCATCGCCACGGTTTTGCCGACCCGCGTTTGACGGAAGATCGTCCGCTGGAAATTACCGATGCCAAAATTGCACCACGCGTGGGCAACCTGAAATTCTACTCGGCGACCTATCGCCTGTTCAAACTCGATGGGTTGGAAACGGCGTGCGAGGATTACGGGCAAGCCGTAATTTATCGCGGCAGCATTCCCAACCATCCGCACCGTTTTATGCTCGATACGCATCACGATATTGAAACGGGAAAAGTTTTTCCCGTGTGCGGCAATACTTGGCACATGCTGCATGACACGCGCTTTGCGCCACATTTTAAGTTCATTGGTAATTTTGACACTCACTACGGTCTATTTGAGGGCTGTGGCATAACCATTCCTTTTGTGAATCAGGATGTCAGCCGGCAAAGCGGTGCTTGCTGCTAAGTACGGGACAAATAACTATGAACGGTATGATTAAAAAAGGGGCAGTGCTATTAGCGGGTTTGTCACTATGCGTCAGCGCGTGGGCAGACGGTAACAAGCTGGTGCTGACTGGTTCTAGCACCATTGCGCCGCTGGCACTGGAGATTGGCAAACGATTTGAGCAACAAAATCCAGGTGTGCGGGTGGACGTGCAAACAGGCGGCTCGACGCGTGGCGTGAACGATGCCCGCACAGGCTTGGCCGACATCGGTATGGCATCGCGTGAGCTGAAACCCGATGAAGCGCAAGAGTTGGTCGCGCATCGCATAGCGATGGATGGTATCGGCATTATCTTACATCAGAAAAATTCCGTTAAAAATTTAAGCGACGATCAAATCAAACAAATCTACACGGGACAAATTAGCAACTGGCGTGACGTGGGCGGCGAGAATCGCAAGATTACCGTGATCAACAAAGCCGAAGGACGTTCCACGCTGGAATTGTTTTTGCACCATTTCCGGCTCAAAAATCCTGATATTCGTGCACATGTGGTAATCGGCGACAACCAGCAAGGCATCAAAACGGTGGCGGGCAATGTGGGTGCAATTGGCTATGTTTCAATTGGCACGGCAGAGTATGAACAGACGCATGGCACACCGATACGCTTGTTGCCGATGGCGGGGGTGGATGCCACGGTCGCCAACGTGCGTAGGGGGGAATTCCCCTTGTCGCGTCCGCTCAATTTGCTGAGCAAGGGTGCGCCGACAGGGTTGGTTAAACGCTTTATTGAGTTCGCACAATCGGCGACAATCGATGATCTGGTCACGGCACAATACTTCGTCCCCAGCGCGCGCTGATGCGAGGCTGGCACGACTGACGGGGAGCCTCGCTTTAGGTGTGGCGGTGT
>JBEBGP010000084.1:0-3480 GCA_040081045.1 Candidatus Nitrotoga sp. | reverse complement strand
CCTCCCGCGCTATGCGGGGAGGCTTGCCATTCAATTTTGGAGAGAGTCATGTTCAAGTACGCACCATTCATTATGGCGCTATTCGCGCCGCTATCCGCTCATGCCGCGAGCGATGAAGATTTACGCAATCTCGGCGAGCAGATCAAACAACTACAAGACCATCAGCAGCAACGCATCCTGCAACTGGAACAACACCTGCAACAGAACGTCGCCGCTCCACCGCAAAATGTTAGCCCAACCAGCAGCGCGGCGGCATTCAATCCGGCCATCTCGCTGATCCTTGGCGGCACCTATGGGAATCTCCAGCAAGACCCCGCTATACCTGCCACAGGCTTTGCTATGAGCGCCAATCCCGGCCACAAACAAGGCTTCAATCTGGGCGAATCTGAACTGGTGCTTGAAGCCAATATCGATCCGCAATTTCGCGGCGTGGGCGTGTTCGCAGTTGATCCGGCAGGCGGAATTAGCGCGGAAGAGGCCAATGTGCGGACCAGCGCGCTGGGCGAAGGACTAACCCTGAAAATGGGGCGCTTTTTTTCCGGCCTCGGCTACCTCAACGAGAAGCACGCCCACACCTGGGATTTTGTTGATCAACCCCTGGTTTATGCCGCACTATGGGATAACCAGTTGAGCGAAGATGGCGTACAGATCAAGTGGCTGGCACCGACTGCGATGTTCATCGAGATTGGTGGCGAGATCGGGCGCGGGCGAAGCTTTCCCGGCACAGATCGGGTAAAAAATGGGAGTGGCGCGGGAGTATTGTTCATGCACATGGGCGATGACATAGACTTTGAGCACAATTGGCTCGTTGGTGTTTCCCTGCACCAGACCAAGCGTGTCAATGCGATCAGTGATGCCGTGCCTGATCTGTTGAACACCGCAGGCGGGGTAAGCAACAGTTTCACTGGCGACAGCCGAACCGCCGGGCTGGATTTTACCTGGAAATATGCACCCAACGGCAACATCAGAGAAACCCATTTCAAATTTCTGGGTGAATACTTCCGGCGCAAGGAAAGCGGTTTGCTGACCTATGATACCGCTAATAATACCGCTACCCCCAATACCACTGACAGTTATGCGATTACACAGTCCGGCTGGTATGTGCAAAGCATCTATCACTTTATGCGGCGCTGGCGTGCGGGTTTGCGTTATGACCGACTCGACTCCGGCACGGCGCAAGTTGGCGCATCCAATATTAGCAATGTCGCCAGTAATTACGGCTACTCCCCTGCGCGCAAGACCCTGATGCTGGATTACAGTCCGAGCGAATTTTCACGTCTGCGCCTGCAACTGGCACAGGACAACTCACACCAGGGCTTGCCTGACCGACAATTATTCGTGCAATACATCATGAGTATCGGGGCGCATGGGGCGCACCAATATTAGGGAATTTCTAAAAATCCAATCTCCGCCGTCATACTGTGTGACTCATAAAAAATCACCCCTCACAAGTGGGGATAACAAACTGAAAGGATTATCATGAAAAAAATATTATTTGTTGTACTTTTATTCGCCAGTACCTGCAGCCACGCTACGCTCAACATTTTTGCCTGCGAACCGGAATGGGCGGCACTGGCAAAAGAACTGGCCGCAGACAAGGCCAATATTTATTCGGCTACCACTGCGCTGCAAGACCCGCACTACATTGAAGCGCGCCCCGGCTTGATCGCCCGCGCACGGGGTGCTGATCTGGTAGTGTGCACGGGCGCGCAACTGGAAATAGGCTGGCTACCTTTGGTGCTACAGGCATCCGGTAACAGTAAGATTCAGCCTGGTAACAACAGATATTTTGAGGCGGCACTTTATGTGACTATGCTGGAAATTCCGGTACGGCTGGATCGCGCCGATGGTGACACCCATGCCTCAGGTAACCCACACATCCAGACCGATGCGCGCAACTTTCTGCCTATTGCCGATGCGTTGAGCAAACGCTTGATACAGCTTGACCCAGCCAACACCGTGTTTTATCGCAACCGCCTGCAATCATTCACGCAAGCATGGCAAGCCGCTCTGCTACGCTGGGAAAAACAGGCTGCACCACTTATAGACGCATCCATCATCGTGCATCATAATGCCTTCCCTTACCTGAACAACTGGCTGAAATTAAAACAAATCGCCACCCTGGAACCCAAACCGGGCATGGAACCCGGTGCCGCGCACCTGGCGCAAGTGCTGGCACAATTGCAACAAACCCCTGCGCGCATGGTGCTGCGCGCTGCCTACCAAAATCCAAAATCTTCCGAATGGATCGCAGAACGCACCAACATCACAGCTGTGATGTTGCCCCACACCGTTGGTGGCACATCTTCGGCAACCGATTTGTTCAGCCTGTTCGATGACACCATACAACGTTTGCTGGCAGGGCTGAAATGAACAACATTGAACTTGATATGCTTATACCTGCCTTTCTGGCCGGGCTGCTGGTGCTTGCCACACATGTACCGCTCGGCATGAAAATTCTGGCACGCGGCATCATCTTTGCCGACCTGGCGGTTGCTCAAATAGCCGGACTGGGGGTGATTACCGCCGGGTTCCTGGAAGTGACCGAATACCCGCTGGTCGTGCAAATCATTGCCGCCAGCAGTGCCATTTTCGGTGCAATATTACTGGCAATCATTGAACAGAAATTGCCGGAAGTGCAGGAGGCCTGCATCGGCTTGCTGTTTGTGCTGGCCGCCAGCGGCAACATCTTGTTAATGAATCACAGTACCCATACGGGCGAACATTTGCAAAACTTGCTGCTTGGACAAATTCTGTTGGTCAGCAACAATCAACTCTTCGGCACGCTCGCGCTTACCGCTGTATTGCTGGCATCATGGCGCATTCTGCACAAGCGGTCGGGCAACATCGGATTTTATGTTCTGTTCGCGCTGGCGGTCACCGCCTCGGTGCAGCTGGTTGGCGTTTATCTGGTATTTGCCAGCCTCATTATTCCGGCACTGGCCACCTACAGAATGCAGCAGCATCGCATGCTGACTGCTAGCTTGATTGGTGTAACAGGTTATACGATCGGGCTGTGGTTATCAGTTTGGGCAGACCTGCCCAGCGGGGCGACCATTATCTGGGTAATGGCCATGGCGGGTGCGCTGGTAATGCTAAAGAATCGCGCAAATTTGACGGTATAATAAGCCCCAGACCGATATTCAGACACACATGACAGACAAGTACGCCGTAGTCGGCAACCCCATCGCGCATAGCAAATCCCCGCAAATACACCAAATGTTCGCCGCGCAGACCGGGCAGGATATCAGCTATGAAGCCATACTCGCGCCGCTGGATGGTTTTGCCGCGACGATTGAGCGGCTGCGCGCCGAAGGGTATAAAGGTTGCAATGTCACCGTACCGTTCAAGTTTGAAGCTTTGCAATTGGCAACTCGCGTCGAACCTCGTGCAAAGATAGCAAAGGCTGTCAACACGCTCAAATTCGCCAATAACGAAATAATCGGTGACAACACTGATGGCATAGGGTTGACGGATGAC
>JBEBGP010000258.1:0-3539 GCA_040081045.1 Candidatus Nitrotoga sp. | reverse complement strand
ATTGGAAGCCGCGTCCAACTCAATCAAATCAACAAACCGCCCCGTATCAATCTCCATACACACGCTGCAAGTGCCGCACGGTTCGGCGGTAATACCTGTCACACAATTAAGCGACTTGGCAAAAATCCTCGCGATAGTGGTCTTCCCCACCCCGCGCGTGCCGGTAAATAAATAAGCATGATGCAGGCGGTTCTGTGCCAATGCATTGCTTAAAGCCCTCACCACATGCTCCTGCCCAGCCAGTTGAGAGAAGTTTTTAGGTCGCCACTTACGCGCTAAAACTGAGGTTGATGACAAGATTCAGCCTCCCTGTAAAGTCAATCCAAGCCATCAACAAAGACCCAATCCTTCAAACAAACAGCTCCGATAATGCAAGACCTGCTTTGTCAATCAAAAAAAGGGCAGCAAACCATTTAAAAAATACCTTGCTGCCGCACAAATAAGGAGGCGAGCCTTACCCCGGCACTTGCAGAAAATAGCTTTGGCTGCTTTCTTCCGAACCTGACCAGATGAACTATCCCGCAATGCGGGGAGACCCGCCAATTTAAAACAAAACCTTCCAGAAACAATTTCTAACCAACACCATCACACCTGAACCCAACCTTAAAACAGCATCGACATAATAATTGAATCAGCCCGTAAAATCCATGTATTGCTTGACCGATTGGCTGTATGGATTTGCGCCACTCCATTCTCTTACCGGGGTTTTTCATTCATAACGTTGCTGGATAGCACACCTCAAGAAGAGGCAATTTGGCCAAGCAAGCCTGAACGAATGCAAATGCGTCCCATCGATGCCATGGAAACTCCGCTGAAGCCGATGATTTGCACACAGGGAAGCTGATTGTAGTGACGCATGTTGAGAATACTGTCATGCCAACCATGAGCAAAAGCGGCTACGTTACACTTTGGCGTGACGGCTCCTGGCAGGGGGCAGGAGAATTATTTGTTCCGGGTCAACAACCTATTGAGAAACAACGCTGGGTGCTAAGCAGCATAACCGATGCCGTTCAAATGTAGATTTTCATAACCATGCCGCAATGCCAGCATTGCCGCACCATAGGCCGCTTCAGTATGTGCGGCAACGGTAACCGGGACTTTTAATTGGCGGGCACGCATTTCATGCCAGATATTATTTTTTGCGCCGCCGCCACAAGTGGCAACAGCCCGCAACGGGCTTGCGCCCAGCTCGCACAGCCTGTCATAGCCGGCACTCTCTATGCGCGTTAAGCCTTGCAGCAGCCCGTGCAAGAATTCCACGGCGCTTTCCGGACGCGGTGTGAGGCGCGGCAAACAAGTTGGATCATTGATCGGGAAACGCTCGCCCGCGCGAGGCAGGGGATAGTAGTCAAGCGGGCTGTCAATTTTGGGATTAATCTGCGCGCTGAGCATTTCCAGTTGAGTATTGCTAAAATATTGCCGCAACACGCCGCCGCCCGCATTGGACGCACCGCCCACCAACCACAAATCCCCATAACGATGGCTGTACACACCGTATTGCGCTGACTCCACACGTTTGGTGGAGAGCAATTTCAACACTATCGTTGTGCCGAGTGAACTGACAGCTGCGCCAGGTTTATCTATTCCTGTCGCGATAAATGCAGCGATGCTGTCGGTAGTGCCCGCATGAATTAAGCATGCAGGATTAATATTGAAATGGGCCGCGACCACAGGGTGAATAGTTGTGAGCACCGTGCCGGGCGCAACAACTGCAGGCAACAAGTGCGCGTACGGTAAATTCTGCACCCACTCTGGCCAACATAAATTTTCAACGTCGTAGCCGCTTTTGAGTGCGTTGTGATAATCACTGATGCCACCTTGTCCGGTAAGCAGCGCGGTGAGCCAATCTGCCTGATGCATAAAATAAGTGGTATGCGTTAAATCAATGTGTTTCATCAGCCACAAAAATTTGGCCAGAGCGGAAGTTGTACTGCGGGTTATATGATCGGGCGGAGCGATGCGCTGAATTTCGTTGATCACGGTTTGTGCGCGGCTATCGAAGTACATGAGAGCAGGCGAGGTCGGTTCAAGTTCATCATCACACAGCAAGACGGTGGCGGAGGTCGCGGCGATGGCAACCCCCGCAAGATTGCCGGCCACATCAGGCGGTAAATTAATCAGCATGCTATGCAACGCGGCACGCCAATCCAGCGGTGTTTGAAGTGTGCCAGACATGCCTGGCATATCAGACATGCCCAATGTACGGGCAGTTTCTGAGCGGTCTGTTGGGTAATTGATGGAATATTGATGGACAATATTTTTGGCCTTATCCACCGCGCAGGCGCGCGCGCTGGATGTACCAAAGTCCAATCCTAAATAGAAAGTCATTTTCTGGTAACAAGCGATTAAAAGAAGAGTAAAGCTATCTGCATCCCCTTTGCGCCGCACATTTAAAGCTCCCGGCTTTGCCGGGGGATGCTTACTTTTCTGCCGATAGCGGGTTTGTTCATTCGCTTTCAATATTATTGTTCAGCGTAAAGGTCATGGTTCTGGTGATGCCGAGAATGTCGACATCGTGTCGTATATCCACTGGCAGTGGGGCAAAGGGTGCGGCCATTTTTACGATACGCAGTGCGGCAGCATCCAGGATCGGTTTCCCCGAAGAGCGGCTTATTTCCAGATTTTCAATTTTTCCATCAGCCAGTATTGAGACAGTAATTTGCACACTGCCGTATACCTGTTTTTGGCGTACGGCTTCGGGATAATTCAAGTTGCCAATGCGCTCAACCTTGATACGCCAGTCTTCAACATATTGTGCGAAGCGAAATTCTTGCGTGCGTGCGCCAACAAATTTCCGTCTGGGCATTTTTTGGTAAGCTTCAATGTTCTTGTTGATCTCGGCTTCCAGTCGCGCAATTTCCAGGCTGCGTTGCACCAGATCTTTGCCGCTGGTGCCGTCTCTGGATGTTTGGTGTTGTATTTTATCTTGCCCCACGGTATGGGTACTCTTGACTTGGGTGAGCAGTTGCTTTACCTCCTGCTCCAATTTCTTTACATGTTGGGTAGATTGTTCCGGCGTCATATTCTGATCGTTGTGCAGTGCAGGTAAGGACGTTTTCGCGCGCCTGTCATTGGGTGAGTTGCCGCCGCCATCCAGATTATGCTGCGCCAGTGAATCGGCCTTAACGGGGCGTAATTTGGATTTGCTGTTGACCAGCACCACCTCGAGCGGTGGCGAAATTCCGGGTGATGGGCGCGGATCAGGCACGACAAACCCAATACTGAACAAGGCGAGGGTATGCAGGCTCAATGAAATGAGCAAAGCTACCGTCAGCGGTTGCTTGAGCTTTCCGGCATACTTAAAAGCTCCAGCACGCTTTGGCATTCCGGCATTCAAACCGCAATCTCCTCTTCTTTGACTTTTGCCACGAAGCGCGCATTGAGTGTCAGGTCGAGCAAGTCTACGCCAGTGATTTCCAATATCACGCGGGTATTGGGTGGGCATTCTGGCACCGACGGTATGCGGCTAATCAAGGGGATGTCGGTCAGCTTGACCAGATTTTCACGTAACACCAGTGCCTCGGTTTGTTGCACATTTT